>JALZBE010000331.1 GCA_030947665.1 Vulcanimicrobiota bacterium
TCGCTGGGCGCGCAGTTCGGGGCGCTGGCCGCGATGGCGCGCGGCTTCCTGCAGCCGCACCTCATGCGCTATGCGTACCTCAACGGCTGGGAGCGGGTCGAGGACGTCACGGCGCAGACCGCGACGATCCGCAAGTGCGACATCGGCCAGGTCATCCGCCTCGACCTCGCCCGCAAGACCTATACCGTGTACGACCCCAACGCCGAGCCCACGGACGCTCCGTCCGCGCCGGCCCCCGCGCCGCGCCGCGGCCGATCCGCGCCGCCGGATCCGCAACAGCCGGGGACGGCCGTCGCGACCCTGACCTCGGCGACCAAGGCGTTGGGCCCGCTGCGGATCGAAAACCAGGCGACGGCGGGCTACGACTCGACGACCAGTTTCGCGATGACCCAATCCACGGGCAGCTGCCGCGACGGCGGCGGTTCGATCGAGAACGTGGAGTACGTCGCGCCGATCACCCGGCCGGGCGTGACGTCGTGCCCGGTTCGCCGCCGCCCGATCCCCGAGACCGCTGACGCCGCCGTCGCGGGACCGCCGAGCGGCGGCTGCCGCCCCACCTTCGCCATGCGCCGCAGCGGCCCGACGCCGCCGTCGAACCGGCTGGCACTGTATTCCTTGGTGACGTTCGGCACGGCGGGCGCCGCCGCCGCGACGCCCGCGCCCGCGGCGAGCCCGGGCGCCGGGACGGTCGGCTTCCTAACCGAACGCGGTAACCTCAAGACCCTGGGCCAGGCCGATACCGGACTGTTCGCGATCCCGCAGGGGTTCACGAAAACGCCCTAGACCGCTATCATAGGCGAGCCTCGACGAGGGTTTGGGCCTCGCGCAACGGTAATCCGTGAACCCCGCCAGGCCCGGAAGGGAGCAACGGTAAGCGGACTATCCCGTGTGCCGCGAACCACCTGGCCCTCGTCCTGGCCTTTCTTTTGTATGCAGAATCTTTTGATGACGGCCGTGCTCGCCGGGTTGGTGAGCGCGCTCGTCGTGACGACCGGCTACCACCTGCTCGTCGCGGCGCCGCGCTTGCGCAAGCTCGCCACGGTCACCGACACCCATGACGGACTCCTCGGGGGCGGCGCGAGCCGCGCGACCGACCGGCTCGCCACGCTCGAACGCGACAACGCCGCGGTCGCGAGCGCGCACGACGCCGCGGCGCGCCGCATCGACGCGCTCGAGAAGGTCGCCCGCAGCGAGGTGCCGCGGGTCGGCTTCGTGCGCTACAACTCGTTCGACGACGTCGGCTCCGACTTGTCGTACGCGCTGGCGCTGCTCAACCGCGACGGTGACGGCGTCGTGCTGAGCAGCATCTACTCGCGCGAAGAGACGCGGACGTACGGCAAGGCCGTCGCCGGCTTCAAGCCCGCGACCGAGCCGTCGGACGAAGAGCTGGCGGCCATCGCCAGAGCCAAGGCGGTGACCACGTGAACGACGCGCGCAAGACGTTCCTGCTCAAGATCATCCCGCCCGACGGCTACAGCGTGTACCGGCTCGCCTTCACCCGGCACCATCTCGTAGCGCTGGGGATCCTGATGCTGATCGGGTCCCTCGCGGCCGTCGGTTTCCACACCTATCAGCTGCGCGTCGCCTCGGCCGACGTGCGCGCGCTGCAGACGCTGACCGCCGAGCAGCAGACGAAGCTGCAGACGATCGACAAGCAGGCCGACGCGCTGGCGACGCAGCTCAAGACCGTGCAGAAGGAGAACGCCGAGATCAAGCGGCTCATCGGCGCGGATCGCGGCGGGCGCAAGCAGCACGCGTTCGTCGCGCCGCCGAACGCCGACGCGCATACGGCGGATTTCAGCGCCGTGCAGACGCGCCTGAGCGATCTCACGCGCGCGTCCGACGCGACGCGTTCCGACGCGCAGCGCCTGCAGCGGCTTGCGATCCGCGTGCTCAACTTGCGCCGCATGGCGTCGATCGCGCACGAGCGTCTGCTCGCGGCGATCCCGTCGCTCAACCCGGTGAACGGCGGCATCGCGGCGTCGTTCGGCTGGCGCACGAATCCTTGGCCCGAGTTCCACAAGGGGCTCGACCTCGAAGCGAATTACGGCACGCCGGTGCATGCGACAGCGGCCGGCACCGTCGCGAGCGCGGGCTGGGACGGCGGCTTCGGCATGAAGGTGGACATCGACCACGGCAACGGCTACCACACCTGGTACGCGCACCTGTCGCGCGCGAGCGTGACCGCCGGCCAGCGCGTGACGAAGGGCCAGCTCATCGCGCTGAGCGGTTCGAGCGGCTCCTCGACGGGCCCGCACCTGCACTATCAGCTGATGCGCGACGGCCAGCCCATCGATCCGGAGCCGTTCCTGCGCGGCGTCCCGGAGAAGGTGATCGCGACACTTCCCGACTCGCCGGGCGTATAAGGAGCGTGTTTCCCTGTTGGCTGTGGGACATCGTCTCCAAGTTTTTCGGACTGTACCTGCTGCTGATGCTGCTCTACGCCGTCGTGTCGTGGGTGCCAAGCTTGCGCGGGCGCTGGAGCGACTACTTGGCGATGGTGATCGAGCCCGTGCTCGTCCCCGTTCGCCGCATCATCCCGCCGCTGGGCGGCCTCGACCTGTCGTTCATCGTCGTGATCATCGTGCTTCAGATCGTGATGCGCATCGTCGCGAACGAACCTTGTACCGTCTGAGCGCTTGATTCAACGCGAATCGGCCGTCGCCGCGAGCGGCCCCGCCCACGTGCGAAACTTCTGCATCATCGCGCACATCGACCACGGCAAGACGACGCTGTCGGACCGCCTGCTGGAGTTCACCAAGACGGTGCAGCGGCGCGAGATGGAAGAACAGCTGCTTGACGCGATGGACATCGAGCGCGAGCGCGGCATCACGATCAAGATGCACCCCGTCACCCTGACGTATACGGCGCACGACGGGCAGACGTACGAGCTGAACTTCATCGACACGCCGGGGCACGTCGACTTTTCCTCGGAAGTTTCGCGCTCGCTGGCCGCCTGCGAGGGCGCTTTGCTGGTGATCGACGCGGCGCAAGGGATCGAGGCGCAGACGCTCGCGAACTATCACCTGGCGCTCGCGCAGGATCTGACGATCATCCCGGTCATCAACAAGATCGATCTGCCGGCGGCCGACGTCGAGCGGGTGAAGCACGAGATCGAGGAGCTGCTGGTCATCGAAGGCTCCGACGCGATCCCCGCGTCGGCGAAGGAAGGCATCGGGATCGAGGAGATCCTCGAAGCGATCGTGCACCGCGTCCCGCCGCCACGCGGTTCGACCGACAAGCTGCGCGGGCTCGTGTTCGACGCGCAGTTCGACACGTACCGCGGCGTTGTCGCCTACATCCGCATCGTCGACGGCGAGCTCAAGGCCGGCTCGCGGTTCATGTCGATGGCGCACCGGCGCGTGTACGAAGCCACCGAGGTCGGCGTGTTCAAGCCGGAGATGCGCAAGACCGACTCGCTGTCGGTCGGCAACGTCGGCTACGTGATCGCGAACATCAAGTCGCTGGGCGACATGGACGTCGGCGACACCATCACGCTGGCGGACGACCCCGCCGCCGTCGCGCTCCCGGGTTACAAGCCCATCGTGCCGATGGTGTACTGCGGGCTGTACCCGAACGAAGGCGTCGAGGTGTCGGACCTGCGCGACGCGCTCGAGAAGCTGGCGCTCAACGACTCCGCGCTGCACTTCGAGCCGGAGTCGTCGATCGCGCTCGGGTTCGGGTTCCGCTGCGGATTTCTCGGGCTCTTGCACATGGAGATCGTGCAAGAGCGGCTCGAGCGCACGTACAACCTCGACCTGATCGCGACGTCGCCGTCGGTAGTCTTCCGCGTCACGCGCACCGACGGGACGGTCGAGAACATCGACAACCCGGCGAAGCTGCCGGCGCGCGACAAGATCGCGGTGATGGAAGAGCCCTACGTCAAGGCGACGGTGATCACGCCGCCCGAATACGTCGGCGCGATCATGGAGCTCACGCAGAACCGGCGCGGGATGCTTTCCAACATGGAGTATTTGGTCGACGGCCGCGTGATCCTCAGCTATGAGATGCCGCTGATCGAAGTGATCGTCGACTATTTCGACCAGCTCAAGTCGCGCACCAAAGGCTACGCGTCGCTGGATTACGAGGTGATCGGCTACCGCGAAGGCGATCTCGTCAAGCTGGAGATCATGCTCAACGCGGAGCCGATCGATGCGCTGTCGTTCATCGTGGCGCGCGACAAGGCGGCCTCGCGCGGCCGTGCGCTGACCGAGAAGCTCAAGGAGCTGATCCCGCGCCAGATG
>JALZBE010000332.1 GCA_030947665.1 Vulcanimicrobiota bacterium
CCCGAGCACCAAGCAGTGCCCGCGGGTGGTTGCGTTGGGCGCCGCCGCTTTCTTCGTCCGCTATTTGATCAGGTACACCGTGATGGCGCGGCGGCCGAACTGGTTTGCCGCGTAGTTCGAGTTGAAGCCCAGATCGATCCGGTTGCCGCGGATCGCGCCGCCCGTGTCGCCGGCGACGGCATGGCCGTAACCGGGGATGTACATGCGCGTGCCCAGCGGGATCACGCGCGGGTCGACGGCGACGATGCCGTGCCCGGCGGGCCGGCCGGTCGCGGTGATCCCGCTGCACCCGCCGCATCCGGCCGTGTAGGCGGTGGCCACCATGGAGAGCGCCGAGCTGGCGAGCTTGAGGGTTCCGGTGATGCCGCGCTCGGCGAGCTGCGATAACGCCGCGTACTCGCCGATGCCCTCCGCGACGATGCGGGCCCGCGGCGCGCGCAGGATTCGCGATACCAGGGCCGTCCGGCGAACCGTGCGGCGGTCCGGCGTGCGGGTGACGGCGTACGCGGTCTCGGCGACGCCGGGCGTGCCGGCGTCGAGGACCTGGGTCTTGCCGGGCGGCATCGTGAACGCGAAGCGCTTGACCACCTTGGCGGCGACGGGCTTGCGGATCGTCTCGGTCCATGTGTCGACGTGGTGGACGGTCAAGGCGGTGCCGTTTACAAGCGCGGTCGGCGGCGCGGGCGAGACCCGATCGTGGCGGTCGAAGGCGACGCCCTGCTCGAAGAGGAGGGCGGACACGTTGGCCGCGGGGGTGCGCAAGATGCGCGACTGGCCGTCGATGGTGACGGTCACGAGTACGGCGGCTCGGTAGACGACGGTCTCGCCGTCGGTGAGGGGGCTGGCGGGGTCGACGCTCAACGCGTCGTCGGGGGAGCTGCTCAGATTCCGTTCGGCGAGGAAGTCGGCGGCGGTTTCGGCGCTGGTGTCGATGGTTTCGGTGAGCCCGTCGTGGACGAAGGTGATGTGCTTGGCGGGGGCCGGGGCCGCCATGTGGGCGACCTTTTTTGCGATCTGGTCGGGAACCGTACCGGCTCCGAACGGGATCAACAACCCTAGCGAGAGCACGCCCGTCGTCACGAACGGTGATGGAAGATCGTTGCGGATCGTCCGACTCCTTTCTCGTGCGGAGGGTGCGGTCCAGCAAACCCGGATCATAGGGATCCGTGCTCGATCTGATCCGCACTCGACGTCGTAGCGGTGGTCGGCGAGCAAATTCCGGGCCGCGGCGGCAACACCACAGGCACGAACGCTCGGTCGAGTGCCCCCATGACCCGAATGGGCCGTGGTGGACCCGAGTACGGTACCATGACCACGCGACCCCGTCAAATACGGGCGTCGTAGTCTCCGGCCCCCGCCTTCTGATACGCGCGCGGCACGATGGTGCTGGGGCCAAACGGCGAATGCCATGATCCTCGTGCGCGTCGGATTCTTCACCGAGTGCTACAAACCGATCGTGAACGGCGTCGTCGCCAGCATCGACGCGCTGCACGACGGCTTGTGCGCGCGCGGCGTCGAGGTGACCACGATCGCGCCGCACTTTCCGCGCTTCATCGACGACGAGCGCGACGTCGTGCGGATCCCGTCGCTGCCGCTGCCGACGCAAACCGCATACCGTTTGTGCTTGCCCTATTTGAATGCCGACGACCGCCGCCGCGTGCGCGGGCTCGACATCGTGCACGCGCACTCGCCGTTCGTAACCGGTTGGATGGGCGCGTCGTACGCACGCCGTCATCGCATCCCGCTCGTGTTCACGTACCACACGCGATTGGATGCGTACGCGCACTACGCGCCGTTCGACCGCGGTACGACGGAGCGCGCGATGTCCGAACTGACGCGCCGTTACGCCAATTGGGCCGACGCGGTCGTCGTGCCGACGCAAGCGATGGAGATTCGATTGCGTGAACTCGGCGTGCGCGCGCCGATCTCGGTGGTGCCCAGCGCGATCGACGTCGAGCGCTTCGCCGGGGGCCGTCGCAGCGCGCTCGTGCGCGCGCGGCTGGGTGCGAACGACGACGCGCCGCTCGCGCTCGTCGTGTCGCGCTTGGCGATGGAGAAGAACATCGAGCTCGCGCTCGACACGCTGGCGCGCACGCCGGAGCTGCGGCTCGCGATCGTCGGTGAGGGACCGCATCGGGCAGCGCTCGAGGAGCGCGCGCGGCGGCTCGGCGTCGGCGAGCGCGTGCGCTTCACCGGCCCGCTGGCGCGGGAGCGGCTGCCCGACGTCTACGCCTCGGTCGATGCGTTCGTCTTTCCGTCGACGACCGACACCCAGGGGCTGGTCCTCGCCGAAGCCCTCGCCGCAGGGCTGCCCGTGATCGCCGCCGATAGCCCGGCGTCCCGCGATGTGCTGGTCGGGGCGGGCCGGCTGGTGGCCGCCGACCCTGAGGCGCTGGCGGACGCGATTCGCGGCGCATTGGCCGCGGGCCGCGACCAGAGTGCCGTACATTTGGCATTCTCGCGATTTACCGTGGATATGCAGACGCGGCGAATCCTCGAACTCTACCAGGAGGTGCTGGCCGCGCGCGCAGCTTGACTTGACTCGAACACACGTTCGATATAGGATGATCGCACGGCCATGCAACAGACCGCCACTCGCCAACGCTCCGCCGACGTCGCCGTCGGCTACTCCGCCGACCGCATCGGCAACGGGATCGCGTACCTCGCGATCGCGACCGGCAGCGGTCGCACCGTCGCCAAGATACCGTTCAGCGCCTCCCCGCTCGCCGCGCTCGACGGCCGCGAGTTCGGGTACGCGGCGATCGCCGCCGCCGGGGGCTATCTGCGCGGCCACGGCTTCACCCGCGTCCGGCTGCGGCTTGCCGACGAGGCGGTCGTCGACGACCTCAACGCGCGCGGCAAGGTCGCACCGGCCCTCGCGATGGCCTACGTCAAGACGCGCTGCATCTTGCACGGCTTCGCGGCGGCGCGCGTCGAACGCGGCGAACCGATTGAAACCCACGACCTCGAGACGCGCGCCCGGGCGGAGATCGCCCTCCGCACCCCGGCGGCCGCCTGACCGGGGGCCGTCAGCTGCGGCTGACCGCCTCACCGCCGTCAGCCTTCCGCACGACACGCTCGCGCTCTCACGCGCGCTGATCGGTAAGCTCTTGGTGCGCGTGCTCGACGGCGAGACGCTGATCGGGCGCATCGTCGAGACCGAGGCATACTTCCCGCACGATCCCGCGTCGCACGCGTTTCGCGGTCCGACGCCGCGCAACCGCGCGATGTTCGGCCCACCGCTGCACGCCTACGTCTACTTCATCTACGGCGCCAACTGGTGCCTCAACGTGACGAGCGAGGGCGAGGGCATCGGCGCGGCGTCGCTGGTGCGCGCGTGCGAGCCCGTCGCCGGCTTGGCGACGATGCGCGCGCTGCGCGGCAGGGCGGACGTGAAAGACCGCGACCTCGCACGCGGCCCCGGCAACCTCTGCCGCGCGTTCGCGATCGGCCCGGCGTTCGACGGCGCCGATTTGACCGCCGGCCCCGCGCTGTGGCTCGCGGACGACGGCGTCGTGCTCCCGGTCGGGGTGAGTCCGCGAATCGGGATCACCAAGGCGGCCGAGGCGCCGCTGCGCTTCTACGCGCGCGGCAATCCCAGCGTCAGCGGACCGCGCGCCTTGTCGCCCTGACGGGTTGTGTGGTAGACTCCGAGGCGTCGCGCGGGTCCAACCGTCGCGATGTTCTCGTTCCTCGGCGCCTCGCCGACGAGCGGCCCCGGCAGCCTCGCCGGTCCGGCCCCGTCGCGCGGATCGCCCGTCTCCCCGAGGGAGCACTTCGCTGCAGTTCGACAACCGACCCCAGCACAACGGCAAGCCCGAAGGCGGCGGCCGCCGCCGCCGCTCGCGGCGCAACCGCCAACGCTTCAACGAGAATGGCGTGCCGCAGCAGCAGCACGACGTGTTCACCCAGCCTGAGTTCCCGCAAGCCGTCGGGCCGCCGCTCCTCTCCGCCGAGCAGCTCGCCGAGATGAGCAAAGCGGAGCTCAACGAGCTCGCCAAGACCTTCGAGATCGAGCTCCCGACCAAGATCAAGAAGGACGAGCTCATCGCGCAGATCGTCGAGATCCAAGCGCAGCGCAGCGGCCTCGAGAAGGCCAACGGCGTGCTCGACATCTTGCCCGAAGGCTACGGCTTCCTGCGCCGTGAGGGCTACCTCGTCGGCGCGGACGACATCTACATCTCGCAGTCGCAGATCCGCCGTTTCGAGCTGCGGCGCGGCGACCTCGTCGCGGGCCAAGTG
>JALZBE010000333.1:0-2472 GCA_030947665.1 Vulcanimicrobiota bacterium
CGTTGGGGATACCGTACACGGCGTCGACGCGGCGCGTTGCGCGGCCAAGCAGCGTGCGTGCCCGGGGCAGGTCGCCAGTCAGCTCGGCGAGCCGTGCAGCAACAGTTTCGGTTGCTTCGTTCTCGCCGCCGCCGTGGCGGGCGACGAGCGCCTGCGCGGCGCGGTAGTCGCCCAGCTCCATGTCGAGCGACGCTTCGCTCATCGCGAGCGCGACGCTCTCGGGTGCTTCAGAGCGTGCCGTACGCACGGTCTCAAGCGCTTCGCGGAACCGGTGCAGGGTCAATTGCGCGGTTGCTAGCTCTTGTTTCGCGCTGACGTTGTTACGCGGCTGGATGCGCAGCGAGCGGCGCGCCATGGCTTGCGCGCGCAGCACGTCGCCGACGTCACCGCGTTCGCGATAGCGCTGCAGATACTGATCCGCCAGGAGGCGGGGCGTGATCTGGTCCTCCGCGTCCTGCGGCGCGCGCGACTCCTCGAACGCGATCGTCTTCGCGCGGATCGTCGCGTCGTCACGCAGCGGCGCAGGCGTCAGCGCCGCCGTCGGATCACCGGCGGCGGCGCGTGACGACGCGAAGGCGGGCCACACCGCGAGCGCGACGAGCGCGCTCGCGATGACGGCCAGCGGTGCGGCCCGGGTCAGAAGTGCAGCCCCAGCCCGACGTACGGTCCTTGGTGATTGAACCCGACCGGTGCATCGGTGCGCACGTTGCTGCGGTCGCCGAGATACCCCGCGTCGAGGAACAGCGGCGAGTGGTTCGGCACGATCGACGCGCCGATCAGATACCGCACCACGCGGAACGATTCGCCGCGCGACCCAACGCCGCCGATGCGGTATTCTCCGCCGACATTGGGATAGAAGAACACGCTGCCGTGGAGCGAGAAATTCTGGTCGACGTCGGCCAGCTTCTCGATGCCATAGCCGAGCCCGCGCTGCGAGGGCTCGAAGTTGCTGCCGCGGCGCAGGTACGAGACCGCGCCGTAGATGCGCGGGCCGGTGACCTTGATCCCGGCGCGGACGTCCTCGTCATACTCCGTCGCCGTGAAACTCGGCAAGAAGCCGCGGCCGCCGAGCGTCGTCGTGACGCGGTTGCCGGATGGATATGTGTACTTGCGCGCCTCCGCGCCGACATACGCGTTGTATTGTCCCAGCGGGAGCTCGAACACTGCGCGCGCGGTGCGTGAGCCGTAGTTCGTGCCTTTGGTGCCGGGTGCGTACGCGTTATACACGATCGGCGGCGCGATGTAGTCGCCGGCGATGTAATGGACGGTGCGGTTGATGCGCTGGCCGAGATTCTGCTGCGGCCCCAGCGGCGGCGACGCGGTGAAGTCGTTACCGGACGCGTTCGGGTCGCCGCCGTACGTCGCGGGCGCGCTCTGCGACATCGGCGCGGGCTCGGTGGTGTACCCGCCAGGCCCCTTCACCGTGGACGGGTTCGCCTCGGCGGCGCCGGGGTTGGGTGCGGTTTGCGGCGTTTTCGTGCTGGTCTGCGCGGATGCGACCGTGCCGAGCGCGATGAACGCCGCGAGGGTGAGTGTGCCGAATCGGGCGATCATCGCGGGTCTCCGAGGTAGGGGAAGCCGCGCAGCGGGTGTTTCGCCGCGGGCGTGGTGTTGTCGCTGGTGAGACAATCGGTTTCGCGATTGTCGTCGGCTGCGAGACCGAGCTTGGGGATCAGGCTGCCGTAGATCGCGCCGAGCGAAAGATCGATCACGGGGCTCTTGGGATCGCGGCCGCCGAACAGGCGGTACGGATCGCCGAGTGCCTGTTTGATGCCGTCGATGCCGTCGGGCGGAACGAGGCGGATGACCTGGATCGGGAAACCGCTCTTGCCGTTGGTCTCGACGGCGAGGTAGCGCGCCGGACCCGCCTGCGACAGATCGGCCTCGATGAAGTCGGGCTGCAGCGTCTTGACGGCCGCGTCTGCGACCGCGTTGGAGCGGCCGGCGGTGTGGATCATGTACTCGCGCACGGAGCGCGCGAGCACGCCGTCGTCGGTGAGCGCCGCGCGGTTGGTGGCGTCGTGGTTGCGGAACGCTTCGGTCGCTTCTTTCACGGCCGGGCGTCCGAGCCGCTCGACCTGCGTCCACGTTCCGCTTTCGTCAGTCGATCCGCCGACGCGCGTATTGTGATTGCGCACGACGTTCGCCAGCGAAGCCAGCGGTGATTGCGGTGACGCGTCCGGATCGGTCGCCTTCAGCGACGCGGTGCCCCAGACGTTGATGCGCCCGAGGTGTCCGCCGTCGGCGAGCAGCGCGCGCGGGATCTCGACGACGATCGAGAGCACGTTGTAGCCGGCGAGAAAGTCTTTGCCGTCCTTGCGGAAGCAGCGCTCGCTGTTCGGCGGCGGGTTCGGCTGTTTCGAGAAATCACGGTCCGGCTGGATCTTGCCGAAACGCGCGAGGTCGAAGTAGAACGGGTCCTCGCGGGGTCCCGCGAACGCCATGATTCCCTGTCCGAGATCAGTCACGGCG
>JALZBE010000333.1:2482-4234 GCA_030947665.1 Vulcanimicrobiota bacterium
GTACGGGATCGCTCCGGTGCGGGATCCGGTCACGATGCTCGTGCGCGTTCCGACGCCGTTGGGGCGCGCCGGTCCATACATGGTGAGCTTTTGGTTCGAGCCGACGACGTCGGGCTTGAACTGCAGCACCAGATCTTCGGTTGCGTCCGATTGCAGCCCGATCTTGAACTGGTACAGCACGCCCGGATCGAAGAACGTCTGCGTTCCGAGTCCGGGCGGGATGAACGGGAATACGTCCATCGCCAAAACGACTTTCGACGGATCGTTGGCGGGGAAAACGTAGATGTCGGTGATGTCGGTGCCGGGCCGGCTCACGGTCAGCGGCGAGTCCTGATGGTCCGACGCGAACGCGCGCGGAGCGACGTAGAACACGCCTGCGACCGCCACCAGCGCGATACACAGGAATGCAAGTAGAGATGACGCGATGCGTCGCACGGATAGGTCTCCTCAGCGTGTGGCTGGGGGGGTCCTACCCCGGACCTCCGCCGGGTGAAGTGTTCCGAGCACCTGCTTGCCCGCCGCAGCGGCGGCACGCGTTCCCGGTGTGGGTACACACCGTGGCGTCCCCTCTCACGTTCAAGAAAGCAATCTCACATGACCGACGACGAAGTCCGTCCCTGGGTCGGCAAAGCCGTCCGCGCTACGCTCGACGACGGCGCCGTCCTCGCCGGCACGCTGCATGCCGACGAAAGCGGCGGCCACGGCCACGTCCATTATGCCGTCGTCTCCGATCCCGTCGCCGAAGGCGGCGACAAAGTCACCGCGGTGATCCACGGCGCGGGCCGTATCACGGAGATCGAAGACGCGTCGGACGATCCCGCGGCGGTCGAGTGATGCACGACCTCGGGTTGCTGGCGGCGCGCCTTGCGCTCGGGCTTGGCCTCGCGTCGCACGGCACGCAAAAGGCGTTCGGGTGGTTCGAGGGACCCGGTCCGCAAAAGGCGGCCGGTTTCATGGAAAGCCTCGGGCTCAAACCGGGCGAGACGTACGCGCAGGCCGCATCGTACAATGAGATCGCGTCCGGGCTGATGATCGTGCTCGGCTTGGGCGGCCCGCTTGGACCGGCCGGCGCGATCTCGACGATGATCGTCGCCGCGGAGACCGTGCACAAGAAGAATGGCTTCTTCGCGAGCAAGGGCGGTGTCGAGGTGAACGTGCTGTACTCGGCCGGCGCGGTCGCGCTCGCGTCGTCGGGCTACGGCGCGTTGTCGCTCGACAACGCGTTCGGCCTCGACGAGAAACTGCACGGTCCCGTCATCACGACCCTCGCGCTCGCCGGCGGCGTGGCGGCGGCGTACCTCATCCTCGGGCGCCGCGACACGAGCCCGCCTGATGGGACGCTCGCCCAACCGACGACGCCGGGCAATCGGGAGCACAATGGTTCGACGGCGGCTGCGACGCCGGCGCCCGCCGCGAGCTGAAAACGCGCGCGTCGTGCGCGGAATTTAGGAAAGCCTCGGCAACAGCCGGTGCAGCGTTGCCGACGCGTTGTCCACGATCGCAACGAGGCGTTCTTCCTGCGCCTTCACGATCTGCTCGTCTTTGATGAAGTGATGGTTGATGCGGACGTTCGCGGCGCTTCCCGCGAGCGCGGCGCGGAAGAAGTGCAGCGCACACTCGACGTCGCTTACGAGGTGCGTGTTCCCCAACGCGTCGGCGCGCTCGGCGAGCGCGACCCCTTCGGCGCTCAGCGCAGCCGCGGCGAGCGGCGCTTCGGCCGCGCCGGTCAGCGCGGCCTGGAGGGCGGTCGTG
>JALZBE010000039.1 GCA_030947665.1 Vulcanimicrobiota bacterium
ACTACGATGTCTTTATCTCGTACGCCCACGACGAATTCAGCTGGGTATATGAAAACGTGTTCGTGCCGTTCAAGGATGCACGAAGGCGCGACGGGCAAAAGCTCGCAATCTTCTTCGATACGTCATCAATTCGGGTCGGTTCCGGCTGGCAGGACAAGATCAGCCTCGCGATCGACGGCAGCCGTTTTGTGGTGCCGGTGTACTCGGACGCATATTTCAGGCGGCCGTACTGCCGATACGAGATCAAGCGCGCGCACCGGAAATGGATCGTCGCCGGCGAGGGGTCACGGTGCGTGCTGCCGATCATGCGCGGCAAGCCGGTAATTTTGGCGACGGTCGATGACATTCAAGCAGCGAGCATCGACGAGCGCCCAAACCTGGTCGCGGACATCATCGCCGAGATCGTTGGTGCGACGTGAAAAAAACCGGCACCCTTGCGGTAGCCCTCTCCGCGCTCTTGGTTGCGTGTGGACCGTTGGCCGCAAGCGCCTCGGCGCGGCAGCATGTGGTGGTGGAGATTCGCACGCAGCCGGGAACCAAGGCCGGCGTTGGGGCCACGGTTACCCTTTCGAACGGCCACACGGAGCCGCTCACCGTACACCAGACGTTACCGGACGGAGCCCGGATCGATGTCCCGAGCGGGATCACGGTCGTCATCCAGTCGACCGATAAGAAGAGCACCGCGACGCTGCGGCCGGATACGAGTTTCATGCTGGTCGCAACCGGGGCGGGCGAGCGTTCGACCGTGGTGCACGGAAACGTGTTGTTCTCCGTCGTTCACGGCGCGCTCGACTTTTTCCAGGTTCGGTACGGCACGGCGTTCTTCGCGTCGGCCCGCGGTACCGTGTTTTCCGTCGCCGCATCCGCACGAGCGGTATCGTTCACGTGCGAGCGCGGGATCGTCGACGTGGCCTACGCAACGAAGCTGAAGATCGGGGCCATAAAACGAACGCCCCGAACGGCGACCACCGGCATCCGGCGCGATTGGAACGGGACCACGGGCCCGGTCGCGGTGGCGCCGACGATCAGGAGCATCGAGGTGATCGGCTCGGCGCACGCACCCCGCGTTTCGTTTCCGATCGGTGCGCGCGAGTTCGTCAAGAAGTTCGAGACGGCAGATGAGGCGCAGTCGTTTTTCGATGCAGAAGTGCTGCGCGCTCGCCAAAGCGGCGATTCCGAGCGTATCGCTGCCGCCGTCAACAACGTAGGAACGGTCGCGCATGCCAAAGGTGAGTACGCCCGTGCGATCGGCGCATTCAGCGAAGCGATCCGGCTCGACCCGCGAGATGCGATCGCATACTATAACCGCGGGAACACCTATTGGACGAAAGGCGATTACGCGCGCGCGATCGCGGACTACGACGAGGCGATCCGACTCGATCCAGAGGCGGCGGAGGCCTATACCAACCGCGGAGCCGCGTACGACAACATCCGCGAACACGCGCGAGCGATCGCGGACTACGACGAGTCGATCCGTCTGCAGCCGGCAAACCCGACCGGCTTCTACGACCGCGGGAACAGCTATCAGATCGTTCGGGACTTCGACCGTGCGATTGCCGACTACACGGAAGCCTTGCGCTTGGACCCCGCGTCGGCAGGCGCCTATTATAATCGCGGTCTCGCCTATAGCGAGAAGGGCGACAACGACCGGGCCATTGCCGATTACAGCGCCGCGATCCGGATCGACCCAGCGCGGGCGGACGCATACAACAATCGGGCGATCGCTTATGACGCAAAAGGCGACGCCGTCAAGGCGGCCGAGGACTACGATCGCGCGATTCACATCGACCCGAGGAACGCTGTCGCGTACTACAATCGCGGGAACCGCTATCGGCTTCGCGGTAACCTCGTGCTCGCGATCCGCGACTATGATGCGGCGATCCGGTTGGACCCAACGTATGTGTTCGCGTACAGCAATCGAGGTCTGGCCTACGAGCTCGCGGGGGACTTCGACAAAGAGATCGCCGATGCGAGCACAGCGCTCCGCATCGACCCGAAGTACGCCGCTGCTTTTAGCAATCGCGCGAGCGCGTACCGTTTGAAAGGCGAGTTCGCCCGAGCGATCGCTGACTATAATGAAGCGCTACGGCTCGATCCGTCTGCCAAAGTGTCTTTGTTGGGCCGCGGCATCGCCTACGGGCGCAACGGCGACCGGAATCGGGCGATTGCAGATTTCACCGAGGCGATCCGCCTCGACCCGACGTACGCGCTCGCGTACGAGCAGCGGGGATATTCTTATCAGAACAACGGTGAGTTGGATCGTGCGCTCGCCGACTTCACCGAAGCGATTCGGCTTGTCCCCGACGCGGCCGCATTTCGGACCGACCGCGGCATGGTCTACCGGGTCAAGTCGGATTTCGACCGCGCGATCGCCGACTTCGACGGGGCGATTCGTCTCGACCCCAATGCCGTCTATGCTCTCGCGGGGCGCGCTTCGATCGAAGACTTGCGCGGGGACCTCGATCGCGCGATCGACGACTACGAGCGAGTTCGTCGTCTCAACCCGAACCTCACCTACATCTATTATCCGCTGGGTAGCGACTACCTGATCAAGGGCGACCGCGTGCGCGCGATCGAGAACCTTTCGGTGTCGGTTCGCGCCAATCCGAATGACTTGGTTCCGGTCTCCATGCGAGGGCTTGCGAACCTCTACGGCGGTTCACTCGAGCAAGCGCGCACCGACTTCGAGAAAGCTGCTTCGCTCGCGCCGGCGAATGCGTACCCCGCCCTGCTCGTCGAGCTCGTCGATCTGCGCATACACGCCCGCACGCGACTTCCCGAGGCGGTCAAACGACTCGACATGCGAGCTTGGCCGGCGCCGATCGTTCGCCTGTTTCTCGGGCAGAGCACGCCCGCCGCGACGCTCGCGGCTGCGCACGATCCCGACCCCGTGAAGGAGCGGTCGCAGACGTGCGAATCCACCTTCTATTCGGCTGAATTCCTTATGCTGCATGGTTCGCGGGACGAGGCGGTGCGCCTATACCGGGTCACAGCGCGCGACTGCACCGGCGTGCAGCGTACCCTGGCGAATGCGGCCTTGAAAGCGCTGGGTGCGCTTCCGTGAACAGCAACGTTGCGTCCGCGAGCGGCACCGCCCGCCGTCATCCCAAGATCGGGATCGATGCTACCTCGATACCGCGCGCGCTCGCCGCGTCGGCGAAGTCCGCCGTGTAGTCGGTGCGGCCGTCGACCGCACCGTCCCAGACGACGAGGGCGACGACGCCGGCGCGATCGTTTCCGGCGAGTATGAGCCCCTCGTCGAGGATAGCGTGGTTCGTCGCCGAGTACGCCTTGGGGTCGTGCGCATCGAGTCCGAGGTTGCGTACTCCGTCCTTCGCACCAACTTCGCCGACGATACGGTCGAACGCGGCCGTCCATCTCACACCGCGGTCGGCCACGGAACTGCGGCGAAAATCTTCGATCCCGTAGGGCAGGATGATGCGCGCTGCGATGCCGTTGCGACGGGCCGCGTCCAGGGCCAGCAAATCCGCACCGCACGCGGCCGCGCACACGAGGGTCGAAATGCGGCGCGCGGTTAACGCCGCAGCGATACGCTCGGCGACCAGATCCGCGCGCGCCGGCGGAAAGCGTTCGATGAGGACACCGGCCGCATCGATGCGGCGGCCGGCGAGACTAGCGATCACGCGCCGGGGCGACGGGAAAGTTTCCGAAGTGCGACAGATCGAGCGTCGCCGCGTAGGCCTTGCCGACGGCGACGAGATCGGCGACATGGCTGGGAGAGTCCATCTTTTGAACGTCCTCAGAACGAATGCCCGGAAGGCCGAGCGCGGCGAGGCCCTCGGAAGAAATGTCCGGGTCGTAGCGCAGGTAGGTGAATTTCTTCGGCCAGAACGGTCCACCGCCGTCGCGTGCGACTGCTTCTTCGGTTTGGATGAAGTCACCGATCTCCGAATCGATCGGCCCGCCACACCGGCAGCGACCGAAGACGCGGCAAAGGACGTCCTGCTCGGTATGAGCCGCCTCGATCAGCGCGAGCGGCACGGACATCGCATTATAGAGCAGGTTCATGTGCGAGGCTTGCAGCGCCGGCGATCCACCGCTGAAAGCACCGGTGCCGATGGAGACCAACAACAGCTTTTCTTCGCCGGTCTGCCAGCCCAAGCGATATTCGGGAAGTGTCGCCATGAGAAACAGCAGAAACGCCGGATTGTTGTACACGCTCACCGCACCGTCCACGAACACGTAGCGCTGCCCGCCGACCGTGACGTCTTCGGGCGGAAACAACGTCGGCGTGGCGGTGCTCGCGCGGACGATTTGCCACAGCGGGAGATCGAGGTTGCAACCGTCCCGGCTGCGGTCGTTAAACATCGCGGCGGGGTTGTTCGAGAGCGGCCAAGGAGAATTCGTGGTGGCGTTCTTCATGACGACGAGCAGCAGCGTGCGCAAGGCGTCGGTGCCGAGCGTAAGCTCTTCCCCGTCGGCGCCGCGCAGCAGCTCGCGCAGGCGCGTGGTCAGATACGTCGCGACGTTTCGATAATGCAGCTGTTTGAGCAGCGGGGCGCGCCGGAACATGGCCTTGGCGCCCTCGAGGTAGAGGGTGCGGACCTGGTCGACGCGGTAACCGAGCGACAGGGCCGTCGCAATGATGGCTCCCGTGCTGGTACCGGCGATGTAGTCGAAGTAGTCCGCAAGAACGAAGTCTGCGCCGGCGCCGAGCGCGCTTCGGAGCAACGTCTCGAGCCGCCCGGCGATCTCGATCGAGATGAGACCGCGGATACCGCCGCCGTCGAGGGCGAGAAGCCGCTTCGTCCCGCCGGGCGCCGGGCCGCGGCGCATTCGCGCGTTCTCGGTCATCGCGTGCGAACTTCGCAACCGGCGGTTCGTCGTCCCGTCGACTCGGACGCGCTCACCCGACGCGCATCCCGCCGTGAATTATCGCACGAGTGCAGGGTTGAGCGTGTAACGGATTTCGTGACGCGGGGCAGCGGTTCCGATCGCGGGTAGCGCGACGTTCGCAACGATGACCGTCATCGGCTTGTTCGGGTTCAGCGTTTTGAGGTCGAACTCCGACTCGAGTGTTTGCTTCAGCGTGTTCGACTGGTCATGTTTTACCGCATTGCCGACCGGCTGCACGATGCGCCCGTCCTGTCGAATGACGATACCGGCGGCATCGTTTGCCGTGGGCGTCGTGCTGACCAGCTCGGCACTGAAGCGCAAGGTGTGAAGCGTGTAGATCCCCGTCACGAGATCGTCGGAGAGGGATTTCTTCTGCGCCTTCGACAGCGCACTGATCGCCGTGAGAAGGAAGTACGGCGTTTCCACGGTCATGGTTGTGCCCGCCGGAGCCGGGGTATCGGCGTCCGCGTTGAGGTGCCAGGCTCGCATCCCGGCGTGCGCATCCGCTAGGCTCTTGTAGGAAGCGCCCTCCGCAATCGCAGCCTTCGCCCCGGCCGCGGATAGCGGAATCTCCAGCGCGCTTGCGGGGACGCTCATCAGCGTTATCGCGGCGAGCGCCACGGCCATTATCAGTCGCATCGGCAAGGCACCTTTCGAAACGCTTATGAGATGAATCATTTGTAGTTGGAACTCGGCAGGATGACGAACTTCGTCGGATCGTGGTCGACGATCGCTCGTGCGTCGAGGTAACTACCTTCGCCGCGCTCGCCCGTCGTGATATTCTGGACGGTCGCGGTGCCGCGGATGTACTCATCGAATCCCGCGGAACCGTCGCTGGATCCGCCACGCTGAGAGGAACCACTCGAGCTGCTGATGAGCGAGCCCGTCGCGCGCATCGATTGGGCCGCATCCACCATGCGTCCCGTCAGCACTCCGCTGTTGACGCCCCACGATTGCCAGGAGCGCCACAGCGTCGGAGCGAGTCGCGCGAAGCTGTCCGCCGGCGTCAAAAACATCGACTTGAAAATCAGGTAGCTCATCTGGTCGCTCGGGGCGATGTTGACCATTGCCAGACCGCGGAAGGGAATGCCGCGGATCTGATAGTCGAACAGAATGATACCGGCCTGACCGTAAGGCAGTCTCGATTCGATTTGCTTGGCTTCGATGACGCGGAAGCCGTCGGCGCCGAATTTATTGCGCATAAACGCACCCAAAATCTGCGGCGGATTGGAGTACGGAGCGATCAGGAACATCTGCGGGTCGGTGCCCGGCAATCCCGGCGGCACGACGCCCGGGCTCTGACAGCCGAGCACCATGTAACTGTGATCCTGCGGCGAGCCCGCCTCGACGCAACCCTGGTACGAGCCCATCACGCTCCAACCAGCCGGCAACGCGATGGAGCCGCCGTCAAAGGAAACCTGTCGCAGCGGTTGGACCCCGTAGCCACGTGCACCGCCGGATTGGGCCGGCAAGAGGGCTTGCAGGCGCTGGACGAGCGACGGAAGACTTTGCCGGAACCGTCCGGGTGTGTTGATGATGCCACCGACAAAGCCGTCGGAGCCTGCGAAGAGCAAGCCGACGACGGGCGTCACGCCGAAGTTCGCGGTAAAGAACGCTTCGACGAAGTGGTCGTGGCGGTCCGAAATTGCAGAGCGGACCGTCAGCCCCTTGAGCCGGTCGCCGCGCAATGCACTTACGGCTTCGCGGAACGCGCCCACGGCGGACCCGGTCCGCACGTCGAGCTTGAACGCTTGGCCGGAATCGTCTGCGGCGGCGGGTCGGGCGGACGATCCCAGCAGGAGGGCCGTCACCAGACCTACCGCACAGAAAACGCGAGCGCGTAGAAACATGAACGACCTCCGTCGAGCGCCGTATGGTACTTGAGCATAGGTTAGGACGCTGCCGCCGCCGGCAACATGGGGAGAAACCCTACCTTGGCTCTGCCGGGGCTCGATCGAGGGCCGGCCTGGGTCGGTCGTGAATCGCCCGGCGCTATGACCACCCTCGCGCCGGCCGGGGCGGACGTCCTGGATACCGCCGACGATCGTATCGATCATCCGTTGCTGCAAGCCGCCCTTTTGGCATGCGGGGAGCTTCTCGCGCCGGCATATCGCCAAGCCGACGCCGCAGCGCTCCGTATGCAGCGAAGTCACCGGCGCGTCGTGCTGACGACGGCGACGCTGGGCACCGCCGCAATCGTCGTTGCCCTGCTCGAACTGCTCCCGTGGACGGCGCGCGCGGGCAGCACCGCGATCGTCGTCGATGCGGTCTTCACGCTCGTGGCGGCCGCGGCAGTGCTCCTGGGGATCGTCGCTTCGCTGCAGCGGCGCTGGTATCTGTATCGCCATCGCGCTGAATTGCTGCGCCTGCTCAAGTATCGATCGTTGATTGCGCTCGCGACCGGCAGTGAGTTGGCGACGTTCGCCGAGTGGCGTACGGTCTTGTCGAGAGAGGTCGAACGAATTTGCGCCGTCGACCGCACGATGATGAACGCATGGACCCATGGGGCGGACGCGGACGGCAGCGTTCGGGCCGCTCCCGTGTCGGCCGCGGCAATGCCGGCGGTCAACGCTTTACGCGACTATTACATGCGCAAGCGGCTCGCGTTCCAGCGCGCCTATTTTTCTACACGGGCCAAGCAGTATCAAGCGACCGACAAATGGTTACGAGCCGCCCCGCCACTGCTCTTTCTTGCAAGCGTGGCCTTCGCAAGCGCGCACTTCGCAATCGCGATCGCGGAATCGCTTCATCACAGCAACCGCGCAGCGTCCCACACCGGGGAGGCGCTCATCGTCATATCCGCGATTTGCGTGGTGACGGGTGGGATGATCCGAACGCTTCGTTCGGCCAACGAATATGCCCGCAACACCCTCCGATTCCGCGCGAAGTACATCACGCTCGAGTCGCTGTCAACGCGTCTTGGAAGTGCGACTCCCGCGAACGCGGTGACCTTCCTCCTCGAGACGGAGCGCATCCTCGAAGAAGAGCATCGCGAGTGGCTGCGCCTGATGCGCGAAGCGGATTGGTTCGGCTGAAAATAGGAGCGAACCGGTCAGGCTCTGCCCATGCCTGCCTGGGAAACCCACGTGGCGAGCTGAGCGCGCGACGACAGACCAAGCTTGGCGTAAACCGCGCCGAGGTGCTTCTCGACGGTCTTGTGGCTGATCGAGAGCCGTTGCGCGATCTCCAAATTGGTCAATCCTTGCGCCGCGAGCAGCACGATTTCCGACTCGCGGTTCGAAAGGACGCTGTTGCCCGGCATGGCGGCGTCGGGCAACACGAGCATCCCAAATCGACCGGCGACGCGGCGGATGTCGCCCGCCGCACCAAGTTTATTATAGATCGCCATTGCCGCCGGGACGTCGCCTGCAACCTCGAGCGCCGTTGCTTCGAGCAGCGGCGCATGATGCTCACGAAAACCGTGCGCTGCCTCTCGGGCATGATCGACGGCGCTGCCGTGGCGCGACCCGCGGCGCGCAATGTGCGCCTCGAATAGTGCGAGGGCTGGCCGTTCGAGCACGTCAACGGTTGCGTTCGTCGCTGCCACGAGCAGCGCTCGCGCGCGCTCGAAATCGCGTTCGTCACCGAGCCGCGCGACAGCCAAGAGCGTGCAGACGATTCCGCGCCGGACGTCGCCGCCTAGTATCGCGTCATGCAGAAGGGCGCGGGCTTCACCGGCTCGGCCGCGACGCGTTAGGATCTCAGCGTAACCGGCCGCAAAATAATCGAGCTCCTCCCGATGCATCGCTTCAGGACGATCGTCAAACCACGTTTCGATGAGGCGATCGTCGCCAAGCGCCAGCCCTGCGAGGGTTCCCCAGGCGGCACAATGACCGAGCACGATCGTGCTGTCCGTGCGCAGCGCGGTTGCGGCCTCGACGGCACGCCGAACCCCCTGCAGGTCGCCGTCGATATAGAGCACCGATGCGGACATCGCATGCACGTGCGCTTCGAAATTACGCGTCTTTCGCGCCACCGCGAGCTCGCGCGCGCGGGCGAAATGCGCGTGCGCTTCCGCCCGCAGATCCAGACACGCAAACTCCATCGCGGTGTTGATTCGGATCCACACGGTCCGGTCGGCGTGCGGTGTGGCAAGGCTTGCGGAGAGCGCCTTCTCCGACTCCGTGCGCAGCGCCGCGACGTCGCCCGTCAAGCAGTGCACGAGGGCGCTCACCGTGTGATACGTGCGCGTCAGATCGGCGTCCGCGAACACACTGGCCTCGTCGAGCTCCGCGAGGTGGCCGGCGGCGGCGGCGGCGCGGAATCGAAAGCCCGCCTCGTACCACGCAAGCTGCAATCGCAGCCGGCTGCGCGCGCGCTGGGCATCGGCGGGTAGTCGTTCGAGCATTATCTCGAGCGCCGCTTTCGCGTCCGGGACGCCTGCGAGGTGGGCGCTCTGCGCGGCCATGATGCGATATGTTGCCTCGCCGTCGTAGTCCCGGGCGTTGCGCAAGATGTCCGCTGCTTCGGTCAGCGCGGCCTGAGCCCCGACGTGCGAACCGAGGCTCGTTCGATGGTGACCGACCTTTGCGAGCAGCACAGCGCGGCCCGGCGATTCGTCGACGATGAGCCCAAGCGCGCGTTCGTACCACGCGATGGCATCGTTGTGCGCGAACACCGCTCCGGCCGCGTCACCCGCGAGCTCGGTGAAGTGGACGCCGCGCTCGCGATCGCCGGCGGCCCACCAATGGTACGCGAGGCCCTCGACCGAGCGGTGGGCTTCATCCACCGCTTCGAGCGCGAGCGCGATCTTGCGGTGCAGCGGCCGCACTTGCGCCGTCAGAAAGTTGTCGTAGATCGCCTCGCGCGTTAGGGCGTGGCGAAATCGGAAGCGATCATCCGGCTCTTCGTCCAGCAGCTGCAAGTCGCGCGCGCGGTGGAGCCCCGCAATGACCGTGCTGCGGTCGGCCGCCAGCGTCTCACACAGGAGTGCGAGGTCGAACCGGCGTCCGATGACCGCGGCCTGTGCGACGACGCGCCGGTCGTTCTCATCGAGCGGACGCAGCCGTGCCATCATCGTCGCGCGAATCGATTCCGGCAGGCGCCGCGCTCCGCCCGGCCGCGTTGGCAGTTCGGTTTGTTCGACGGCGCTCTTGAGGAGTTCTTCGACAAAAAATGGGTTACCCTCACTCGTACGGGCTACGGCGCGGCGCGTCTCCGCCGCGAGCTCGATGCCCACGAGCGCTTCGTCGATAAACAGGCGCAGCTCGTGACCGCTCAACGGCTTGAGGGTGATGCGCGACGCCCGTGGCGCGTCCGCGATCAGCGCGATCGAATTGGATTCCGAGTCACCGTCATCGACGTGTTCGGGCCGAAACGATGCGATGACAAGGAGGCGCATCGCCTCCAGCTTCGTGGCGAGGTACGCGAGGAGTTGTAACGTCGCGACGTCCGCCCAGTGCACATCTTCGAAGATCGCGATGAGCGGCGAACGCTCCGAAGCGCGGGCAAATCGGACGACGATCGCGTCGAACTGCTCCAGCTTCGTTTCGGCGGGCACGAGGTCGAGCGACTCCGGATCGAAGCGCGCGAGCACGTCGAGAACGGGCCCGTACGGTCGCTGAGCGAATTCCAGGCACTGCCCAACGGCGATGCGCACGCGTGTCTTCGCGAGCGAACTGCGAAACTCGGCGATCAGCCGCGATTTTCCGACGCCGGCTTCACCCGCCAGGAGTACGACCCCGCCGCGGCCCGCCGATGCGTCCAAGCGGCGCTCGTGCAAATACGCCAACTCCTCGTGC
>JALZBE010000002.1 GCA_030947665.1 Vulcanimicrobiota bacterium
GCCGTACTCCGCCTGCACCGGCAAACCGATCCAGCCCGCTTTGGCGAACTGGTGGTATGCCTCTTTGAAACCCTTCGGCGTCGTGACGACGCCGTCGTTCAACGTGCAGCCTTCCTGGTCGCCGCTTTGATTGAGCGGCGCGAGCACTTCGGACGCGAACGTCGACGCTTCTTCGAGGATCGCGTCGAGCACGTCGGTGGTGTCTTCGTAGCCGGGAAGCTTCGCGATCTCCTCGACGCCGGCGAGCTCGCGCAAAACGAACTGCATGTCGCGCAACGGCGCGCGGTAGGTGCTCATGAGGTCTCTCCGTACAGGTCGCGGCGAAGCACTTGCAGCGCGGCGATGAGATTGGTGAGGTAGGGCTTGAAGTTGGCCTTGATGCGCTCGAGCCGCTCGTCGCCGGTCGGGGTGATCCGGTAGAGCGTCGTGCCGCGCTTCGTCGACGCATCGGCCTCGCCGCGGATGAACCCGCGCTCCTCGAGCCGCCGCAGAAGCGGATAGATCGTATTGGGATTGACCGGGAAGATGCCGCCGAGGGTGGCGATCCGCTGCATCAATCCGTAGCCGCTGTCGGGCTGGGCGTGCAGCATCTGGAGGACCAGGGCCGGAAAGACCGTCTTCGTCTTGACCTCCCCGGTGAAGACGCGGTCGCCCCACAGCTCGGTGGGGAAGTCGGACGCCGTGGACGACGAATCGGGGTCGTCCGACGCAAGGGCGGCTGCCCTTGACCGCGTTGCCATATGTTATTTATAATAGGTTCGAGTTAACCCGTCAAGGCACTCCGCGTCTTCTCATGCCCGCTCGTCCCGGGGAGGGTCCCAGCCGATGACGTCCGACAAGCTTACGACCACCCAGCTCGCTCAGGACGGCCTAGGATCCCCGACGGAGCTTCCGACGCTCCCGGCATTCATCGCGGAGCATCTCGCGAGTCCGCGGCCGGTCGCGCTCGCGGAGCGGCGCGAGGGCCAGACGGTTTCGTTGAGCGCCGGGGACGTTCACCGGCGAGCCGGCGCCGTCGCGCACGCGCTGCGGCAGCGCGGGGTCGGGCGCGGCGACCGGGTCGCGATCCTTGCCAACAACTGCGTCGACTGGCTGGTCGCCGATTTCGGCATCCTCTACGCCGGCGGCGTCGTCGTGCCCATGTTCGCGACGACAGCCGACGATCAGATTCAGTTCATCTTCGCCGACAGCGAGGCGAAGCTCGTGTTCGTCGACGACCCCAAATGCGCTGCGCACTTGCGCGCGGCGGTGCCGAACGCGCCGCCGATCGTCGCGTTCGACGACGACGGCGACGACGGGTTCGCGGCGCTGGTGCGCGCCGGTCAGGCGCTCGGTCACGACGACGCGACGCTCGCGGCGTACTACAACGGCATCGGCATCGACGAGCTCGCCGTGCTGATCTACACCTCGGGGACGACCGGCCAGCCGAAGGGCGTGATGCTGTCGCACGGCAACCTCATGTCGAACACGGTGAACGCGTTCGATCCGGCCGACAGCTTGCAGCACGAAGGCCAAGTCGCGCTGTCGGTGCTGCCGTTCGCGCACATCTTCGAGCACACCAACGCGCTGGGCTATCTCTCCAACACGCTGATCCACTACGTCACCACGCCCGAGCGACTGCTCGAAGACCTCAAGGTGATCCGGCCGAACTTCGTCGCGTTCGTGCCGCGCATCTTCGAGCGCGTGATCGCGGGGATCGTCGGGAAAGCGCGCGACGCGGGCGGCGTCGAGGCGAAGCTCGTGCCGTGGGCGATCGACGTCGGCTCCGCATACGAGCGTGCGAAGCGCGACGGCGGCCTGTCGCCACTGCTGCGGCTGAAGCGCGCGCTCGCGCATAAGCTGGTGCTGTCGAAGATCCGCCCGACGATGGGGCTGGACCGGCTCGAGTACTTCGTGAGCGGCAGCGCGCCGCTGCACCGCGACACGGCGCTCGCGCTCGCGGCGATGGGCCTGAACATTCTGGAAGGTTACGGCTTGACGGAAACCTCGCCGACTGTCACCGTAAATCACCCCGCCGACAACGAGCTCGGCACGGTCGGCACGCCGGTGAAGCACGTCGACGTGAAGATCGCCGACGACGGCGAGGTGCTCGTCAAAGGTCCCAACGTGATGCTGGGCTACTACAAACTGCCGCGCGAGGAACAGCCGTTCACGGCCGACGGCTGGTTCCAGACCGGCGACATCGGCGCGTTCGACGAACGCGGTCACCTCGTCATCACCGACCGCAAGAAAGAGCTGTTCAAGAGCAGCGGCGGCAAGTGGATCTCGCCGTCACGCATCGAGACCGCGATCAAACGCTCGATCTACGTCGGTCAGGTGATGGCGTTCGGCGCGAACCGTCCGCATCCGGCCGTCCTCGTCGCGCCGAACTGGGATCTCATCCGCAAGGAGCTGGACCTGCCCTCGGAAACGACGACCGCCGCAATGTCGACCGACGACCGCGTACGCGCGCTCGTCATCCGCGAGGTCACGGCCAACACCGCCGAGCTCGCATCGTACGAGCGCATCCAGCGCATCGCGATCCTGCCGCGCGACCTCACGGTCGAAGACGGCGAGCTCTCACCCACGCTCAAGGTGAAGCGCCGCGTCGTCGAGCAGCGATACGCCGCACTGATCGAGGCGGCGTATGCTGAAAACCTCCGCGCTCGGGAATAACGTTGGGATGACACAGAACGCACGAAAAGCAGGCACGGCGTTGCTTGCCGCAGCGCTGGCGCTCGGGATGCCGGCGGCTGCGAGCGCGCAGTCGACGATGACCGGCAGCCAACAGACGTCGCTGCTCCAGTACGCGCTCGTCCACGTAGACGCCGAAACGCACACGCTCGCGACGATGAAGAACCACATCTCGTCGCGCGACATCGTCACGGTCGCCGTCAGCCAGTTCGGCGCCGCCACGCGGCGCTTGCTGCCGCGCGCCGCCGGCAGCCGTCATACCGCGCTCGTGTCCGCGCTCGGCAAACCGACGGTCGCCGACGTCGACCGCAACAACGGCCAGAGCGAAGACTCGAGCTCGCTCGCCGAATACTTGCAGCATCTGCGGGTCGATCCGAACACCGTGATCGCGGTCGACGTCGACCCCAGAGCCGACCCGCAGAACCCCCGCGTAACGGTGTTCTTCCGCCGCTAAGCCGAGGGCTTGTCCTCGAGGATCATCAGCGTCGACGTGCCGGTCGCATAGACCGTGCCGTCGGCGTCGACGAGGTGCGCTTCGGACGTCGCGGTACGGCGGCCGGCGTGCACCACGTGCGCGTCGGCGAAGACCTTGCCGGTAGCGGCCGTTACCGGGCGATGAAAGCGCGTGTGCAGGTCCATCGTCGTCGCGACGCGTCCGGCCGGCAGCACGGACTGCACCGCGCTTCCGAGGGCGTTGTCCATCAGCGTCGTGATGATGCCGCCGTGCACCGAGCCGATCATGTTGTAGAGTTTCTCCTCGGGCTTCATCGCGAACACGACGCGGCCGCGTTCCGCCGTTTCGAGCGAGAAGTTCATCCAGCGCGTGATGTTGGTGGTCGGGATCTCGCCGCGCTGCATCATCTGCAGCGCTTGGAGGCCGTCCATGCGCCGGAACGCGTCCACCGCGTGTGGATACGTCAAGATCGTCGACGCCCCGTCGGCGGGCGAGCCCGGTTCGCTCATCAGGCGGGCACCGTCGTCGCGCTCGCGGCGTGGTGCACGCCGTGGTGTGTTTCCAGCGTCTCGAGATATTTCTCCGCGTCGATGGCGGCCTTGCAGCCCATCCCCGCCGCCGTTACCGCTTGCTTGTAGCGCACGTCGTAGACGTCGCCGCCGACGAACACGCCCTCGACGTTCGTGCGCACGCCGTCTTCGCTGACGATGTATCCCGCAGCGTCGAGCGTCAGCTGGCCCGCGAAGATCGCAGTGTTCGGATCGTGGCCGATCGCGATGAAGAGCGCGTCGGCCGACAGCATGGTCTCCTCGCCCGTGACGAGGTTCTTCAAGCGCAGCGCAGTGGTGTGCTCGTCCCCGACGACCTCCTCGACCGCGGTGTTCCAGATGAACTCGATCTTCTCGTGGTTGAGCGCACGCTCGGCCATGATCTTCGACGCGCGCAACGTACTGCGGCGGTGGATCACCGTCACCAGCGACCCGAAGCGCGTGAGGAACAGCGCTTCCTCCATCGCGGAGTCGCCGCCGCCGACGACCACGATGTGCTTCTGGCGGAAAAACGCCCCGTCGCACGTCGCGCACGTCGACACGCCGCGCCCGCGCAGTCGCGCTTCGCCCGGGATGTTCAGCCAGCGCGCGCTCGCGCCGGTCGCGACGATCACGCTGTCGGCCGTGTAGTCGTCTTCCGCGGTGCGCACGACGAACGGCCGCTTCGCGAAATCGACCTCGGTCACGTCGGCATTGTGGATGATCGATCCGAAGCGCTCCGCCTGCGCGCGAAACGCCTCCATCAGCTCGGGCCCCATGATTCCGTCGGGGAACCCGGGATAGTTCTCGACCTCGGTGGTGAGCATGAGCTGCCCGCCGTACATGTGGCCGGCAAAGACGATCGGCGCGAGGTTGGCGCGGGCGGCGTAGACGGCGGCCGTCAGGCCGGCGGGGCCGGAGCCGATGATGATGATCTTGGCGTGGGTGGGGACGGGCATGTCGCCCCCTTCAACCCACCGGCGGTTGCGTCCGGTTCGGTCCTGTCACCCGGCCGGGCGGCGCGGACGCTCGATGAGGAGATCCGGATACGCCGCGTACGGGTTCACGCGGCTGTACCGCCCGGCCGGGATGACGTCCCCTTCCGCTTGCAAATCCTCGCCGGCGAGACGCAGCACGCTCGTGCGCGCGCCGCAGCGCAGCCGCAACGCGACGCGTTCGACGGTAGCCGTGTAGCGATTCTCGCGGCAGCTGCCCGGCGGCGAGGGGTACGCGGAAAATCCGCCCCTGCCGTTCTCGCCAATGTTGAGAACAAGAGCGCCATGAAAGGTGCCGATGAACGCCGTTGCGCGGTCGTCGCGGCGCCAGCGAATCCGCGACGTCGCGCCGTCGATCGCAAGCAGGATGCCTTCGAGCCGCAGCGATGCGGAGCTCTCGCCGATGCCGGTGAAACGGATGCGGCGCGCGCCGTAGTCGATCTCCAGGTTCACGGCCTGCGCGTCGATATTCGCGCTCGAGTTTTCGACCGGGAGTGTTTCAGGATGCTGTGTCGCGATCCACGCCGCGAGCGGTGCCGAGTCGAATACGGCGGTAAAGCGCCCGTGCAGCGGCGCGAATCCCCCACCCATGTAACGAGCGCGCCCGTCGGCGAGAAAGCGTACGGTATAGTCGGGACACGTCAAGTAGCACGGCGTTTTCTGCATCGTGATGGCGGTGATCGCGCCGAGGCCCGTATTCTCCGCCGGGGGACGGCGCAGCCCGCACGCGGTGAGCGCGATCATCAGCAGCACGGCGGCGAGCAAGCGCATCCCCGGACCGTACGCCGGAATCTCGCGCGGCACATGCGAAGCGCCCGAGACGATGAAGCGCGTCCTCTGGATCCTCATTTCGATCTTCCTCCATCCGGTCGCCGTGGTGCTGATGTGGATCAACGTCGCCGGCCGCACCGACCTGACCATGAGCCAGAAGATCATCTGGAGCGTCGTCGGCATCGTGTGGGGACTCGGACCGACGCTCTACATCCTGGTCGGCGGCGGAGCGCTCTGGTGAGCGCCACCGCCGGCTGGCCCAAGATCGCGCTCGAAGACGATCCTTCCGACCTACTCCGAAAAGCCTCGCGCGGTGCAAAGCTCGACCCGGCCGAGCTCGCGCACCGGACGGGGATCGAGGCGCGCGCGATCCAGGCGTGGCTGAAAGGCGACGGCGTTCCGACCGACGATCAGGCGCGCGCGCTCGCGGTCGTGCTGCGGCTCGATCCCGGCAAGTTCGCGGATGCGGCGGCGCGGCGCTGGTATCCCGGCGCGGAGATCCCGCCCGACGTGCGCCACCATCCCCACGACCCGCACCCGTCCAACGGCTATCTGTTCTTTTTGCAGGACGGCAAGACGGCCGCTCTCATCGATCCTGCGGGTTATCCGAAGACGCTGCTCGACGCGGTGCGCGAGGGGCCGTACGCGCTGCGCTACATCCTCGTCACGCACAAGCACGCCGACCACTGCGACGCGACCGCCGACGTCGCGCGCGCGTTTCCGGACGCGCAGATCGTGATGCACCGCGCGGACGTGCACGCGATCGGCAACCTCGCGCCGCGTGCGATCCCGGTTGCCGACGGCGACGAGCTGCCGTTCGGCGACGACGCGTCGATCCGCATGCTGCACACGCCGGGCCACACCGACGGTTCGTCGTGCTTCCTGTTCCGCTCGACGCTGTTCAGCGGCGACACGCTGTTCGCGGGCTCCGTCGGCGGCATCTTCGCCGACGCGTCGACCTACGACGACTTACTCGAGGGCATCCGCTTCAAGCTGTTCGCGCTCGACGACGAGACGGTCGTGATGCCGGGCCACGGCCCGCCGACGACGATCGCCCAGGAAAAAGCGCACAACCCGTTCTTCTAGCAGCCGCTCGTGGCGCCGACCTCGTGGCGCACGCCCTCGTGCTCGTCTTCTTTGATCAGCTTGATGCGCTCGGCGAGCGTCGCCGCGATGTCGCGCAGCTTCGGCGAATCCTGCGGCGTTCGCAGCGACGTGCCGTCCAACGATTTCACCGCCCCTTTGATGCCGAGCGCTGGGTCGTCCTCGATCGCGCGCGCGTCGGCGACGTCGGCCCGCGCACCGATCAGGAAGAGGCCGCGCTGAACTTCATGCGCGGCGAATTTCTGGCGGGCGACGGCTCCCGACAACGCGTCGGCGAACGCCTTGAGCTCGCGCTTGCGCGTCTCGTCCGTGGATGCGGCGGCGAGCGCCCGCAGCCGGTCGATCGCGCCTTGCGCTTCAGCGACGTCCGACTCGATCGACGACGCCCACTGCGCGAGAACGTCCACCGCCCGCACCTTCTTTTCGCCGACGATCGCGTTCGGGCTCACGCGATCCATCACCGTCGCGAGCGAGAGCAGCCGGCGATCGTTATGAACGGTGCTGGTGATCGCGACGCGCGCGTGGTCGATGATCGCCTGGCACGCAGCGTTCGCGCGCACGCGCCCGATTTCAGGCAACGCGCTCGCAGCGGGCGAAGGGTTGGGAACGGGCACCGGCGATGCGGCCGTCTCGGGGACGGCTCCGACGGCGACGCTGAGCAGCAGGGCGGAAAGCCACGCGGTCATGCCGCCGCAGCTTCCACGCCGCGGGGTATTACTCCGGCGGAGGCGCCAGCGCTTCGCGCTCGACCGTCGCTTCGACGTGCGCGCTCGACGGCGGGCGGGCGTCGCGTTCGACCAGCTCGGCGAGCGCGGCGGCGCGCGCTTGCAGCGCCAGCGTGCGATCGCGGGCGTCCTCGAGCAGCGTTCGTATCTCGGCGTGCTGCGAGCTGATCCCGGCGATCGCGCCGTGGGCCGCGATCCCGGCTTTCGCGGCTGCTACCCGCGCGCGCGTGATGTCGCGCTCGGCCCGGAGCGCGTCGGCTCGGCGGCGCAGCTCGTGCGCGGCGGCGTCGAGCGCGTCCTCGCGCGTCTTCAATTCTTCGATCTCGGCGCGAAACGCCTCGACCGCTTCGTGCCCCGGCGCGGTACGTTCGTACGACGTGAGCTGCATCTCCAAGCGCTTGCGCGCCGTGAGCAGGTCGACGAGGTGGCCGCGCACCTCGTCGACGATCTCGAGCTGCGTCCGGTACGCCGCGTCGACCGACGCCGCGGGGTCGTCGAGCCGCTCGATCTGCGAGCGCGCCTCCCCTGTCAGCAGCCGCCCGATGCGCGTCCAGAGGCTCACTTCTTCGCGTCCGTGACCTTCGCGGGCACGATCGCTTCGCCGTTGGCTGCCGGCGGGGTCGCGTAGTCCGCGCCGGACTTGGTGCGCGCGAGCAGGTTGCGCGCGAGCTGCAAGCCGGCCGCACCCTGCGTCATGATCTTGCCCATCATCTCCGACATGCCGTCGGCGCCGTTGAGCACGATCATCTGATCGATGTTGTTGAACGCCTTCGCGCCGGCTTCCACGATCGCCGGCCAGTGCTCGGCGAGCTGCTGGGAAATGACGGCTTCCTGGTTCTGCGCGAGCGCTTCGGCGCGCGCCTTGATCGCGGACGCTTCAGCCAGACCGCGGGCGCTGATCGCGTCGCCTTCCGCCACGCCTTTCGCGCGAATCGCGGAGCCTTCGGCGTCGCCGATCATCTTCGTGCGCGTCGAATCGGCGTCGGCGGCGAGCTTGACGCGCGTCGCATCGGCTTGCGCCTGCAGTTCGATCTGCTTGGCGCGCGCTTGCGCCGACGCGATGTCGGCGTCGCGCTGCGCGTTGGCGAGCGTCGTCTTCTCGTACGCGGCGGCGTCGGCCGGACGGCGTACGGAGACCAGCAGCTCCGACTCTTTCTTGTGCGCGTCCAGTTCGACGATCTTCGTCTCTTCGACGACGACCTGCTGGCGTGCCACGGCGTCGGCGAGCGGTCCGGATTGTTTCGCAATTGCGGCCGCTTTGTCGACTTCCGCCTGGAAGCCGGCCTGTTTGATCTTGCTGTCGCGCTGCGCCTGCGCCTTGAGCGCCGCGGCCTCTTGCTCGCGCTGCGTGGCTTCCTGGTCCGCCGCGGCCTGCGCGATGCGCGCATCGCGCTGTACCATGGCGGTGTGCGGCTTGGAGAGGTTGTCGATGTAGCCCGTCGGGTCGTCGATCTCTTGAATTTGCAGCGAGTCGACGATGAGCCCGAGTTTCTCCATCTCGGTGCCGGACGCGCCGCGCGTCGCTTCGGTGAGCTTGTCGCGCTCGCGGATCAAGTCCTCGACGGTGAGCGAACCGCAAATTGCGCGCAGATGGCCGGCGAACACTTGCTGGATGCGCGCGTCCATGCGGTCCTGCTGGTCCAAGAAGCGGCGTGCGGCGTTGGCGATCGACGCGAAGTCGTCACCCACCTTATAGATCACGACGCCTTTGATGTGGACGGGGATCCCTTGCTGCGTCACGCACGCGATCTGCAGTTCGGACTCGCGCAAGTCCAGCGAGAGCTTGCGCACCACTTGGACGCCCGGGATGACGAGCGTTCCGCGGCCGGTCACGATCTTGAAGCCGAGCGACTCGCCCGTCTCTTCGTGCGAGCGGTGATGCAAGCCGGAGATGACCAGCGCTTCGTTCGGCTCGGCGACGCGCCACATCGCGCGGAACAGCAGAACGAAGATGACGATGGCAACGACGATGACGCCGACGATAAAAAGTGCCGGTGTCGCGAGTGTAGTCACGATGTTCCTCCCGCGCCGGAGCGATCACGCTTCGGCGACGATCACCGTCCGCGGCGGATGATACTCGACGATGACCACGCGGGTGCCGACCGTGAGGGTCTGCGCATCGCACGGGTACGCGTGGAAGTGTTCGCTGCCCCCACGCACGGCGAGCATGACCTCACCGACCCGACCGGGACCTACGGTCCCCGTCACGCGCCCGACTTTTCCCACGACCTCGTCCGTGATGGTCCTCCGCCTCTCCGCAGCAAGACGCCCGTCCGTACCGGGCGGGGTCTTGAATGTTACGCCGCGCTCGGTCCGAACCCCGCGCGAATCATCCGGTAGCGGCCACTCGAACCCGAGCCGTGGCGCCGTCGCCGTCAATGCGGATCGTGGGCGAGCCCGCCGGGGCGCGCAACGGGATGACCTGGAACTCGATGACCTTGACCCCCGACGCCGGGACTGCGACGGTGGTCCGGAACGGCGTGCACAGTCGGTCGCTGCAGAAGGACGCGATCCAGCGCTTCGGCAGCCCGCTGGCGGCCAGCGCGACGGTCTTGCCGGGCGTCCCGGCCACGACGAGGCGGTACTTGTACGTGCTCGCGACCGAGCCGGGCAGGTCCGGGCCGGTCCACGGCGCGAGCGACAGCGCCGTCTTCCCCGCCGGGTGGGCCGCGTCGAGCGCGACCGTGGCTTCCTGCGCCTCCTCGAGATACATCGCGTAGCGGCTGTCGGTCTTGGGCAGCTTGGATGTCCACGCGCTGGTCTGCGCAAACGCGCTGCGCGCCTTTTCGGTGTCGCCGGCTTTCACGTACATCCGGCCCTGATACAGATACGCCCACGCGAGCTTGCGGATCGCCTTGGCGGCCTTCGGCTTGGCGTCGACCGCGGCGCGCGCCCGGCCGATTGCCTGCGCGAACGCGACCGATGCGTCGCTGAAGCGCTTCGCGTCGCCGGCCGACACGCCTAGCGAGACGAACGCGTCGACGCTGGGGTCGGCGTGCGCGGCGGTCGCGTACGCGTCGGCCGCCGCGGCGTCGTCGCCAGTGGCGTGCAGCGCGCTCGCATAGCCCGTGAGCAGGTCGACGTCGTTGGGCGATACCGCGAGCCCGCGCCGATACGCGGCGAGGGCGTCCGGCCACTGCTCGCGGGCGGACGCGGTATCGCCCTGCAAACGCGCGAGAAGAACTTTGCTTTCGTCCGTCTCCGCGACGGGTTCGAGCAGCTTCACCTCGGCGTCGCGCAGTGCGTTCTCCTCGGCCTGCGTGCGAAGGTAGTCGGTGTCGCCGTCGACGTTTTCGGCCGCGTCGATGGCCAGGAGCACGGTCTTCGCGACGCTGCGAATGGTCGCGGCATCACCGTCGAACGCGAATTTCGACGGATCGAGCAGCGCGTCGACCTTCTTCTGCGCGGCCGAGGCGAGCACGCCGTTGCGCCCCGCGCGCGCATCGCCGACGAAACCGGCCAGCACTTGCGGCGAGATGTTGCCGACGTAGCGCGCGCGCAGCACGCCGTCGCCGGAGATCACGAACGTGGTCGGGTACGCGCGCACGTCGTACGCCTTGGAAAACGTTTTGTCGCCGTCGATCGCCTGCGCGTACGGGATCGACTTCGATGCGACGAACGCGCGCACGATCGGTGCGGCTTCGGTGGAGTCCACGCCCAGGAACACGACGTCGCGCTTGACGCCCAGCTTCTTCGCCGCCGCGATGAGATCGGGCGTCTCCTCGCGGCACGGCGGGCACCACGTCGCCCAGTCGTTGAGCACGAGCGTCTTGCCGCGGAAGTCCGCCAGCGAGACGGCCTTGCCGTCGAGCGTGGTGAGGTGGAAGTCGGGTGCGGCCGTGCCGACCTGCGGACCGGTGAGGACGAGCGCCGAGGCGGCGAGGATCGCGTGAAGCATGATTTCCTAAACGTTGACGAGGGTGCGGACCGTCGCGACGATTCGCCCGCCGCTCGTCGCATCGATGCGGGCGTTCACCGGACCCTTGTGCTCGGTGGTGGGCACGACCTGGAACTCGACGATCTTGACGCCGTCGGACGGCATGACGACCGAGGTGCGGAACGGCGCGCAGACGCGGTCGGTGCAGAACGAGCCGATCCAGCGCTGCGGCAGACCGCTCGCGGCGAGGGTGATCTTCGTGCCGGCCGCGCCGGTCACGACGAGGCGGTACTTGAACGTGCTCGCGATCGAGCCCGGCAGATCGGCACCGGTCCACGGCGCGAGCGAGAGCGCCGCCTGACGGCCGTGCGCGACGTCGAGCGCCACCGCGCCTTCCTGGGCCTGCTCGACGTACCACTCCCTGCGCGGATCGTTCACGGCGATTTGCAGCGCGGCTTCGGCAGCGCGCGCGAAGGCGGCACGTGCTTTGTCGCGGTTGCCGGCGGCCGTCTCCATGCGGCCGTAATACAAGTTCGTCCACGCCGCCTGCGCCGGTTTGGTCGCGAGCGTCAGGGCTTTGTCGAAGCTCTGCTCCGCGGCGGCGACGTTGCCGCCCTTCGCCTGGACGCGCCCGAGCGAGACGTACGCGGAATACGACTGCGCGCGCTCGGCGATCTTCGCATCGATGCCCGCGACGCGCGCGTCGTCGCCGAGGTGGGACGCCGCGGAGGCCTGGCCGCTCATCGCGTCGACGTCGTTCGGCGCGTGTTTAAGCGCCTCGTCGTACGCGGCATCGGCCTCCGACCACTTGCCGAGCTCCGCCGCTTCGTCGCCGCGCAGCCGCGCGAGCAGCGCGAGATCGGCGTCGCCCGTCGCGACCGGCGCGAACGCGGTGATCGCCGCCGCGCGCAGCGTCTCTTGCTCGGCATGCGTCTTGATCAAGTCGTGGTCGCGCGCCGGGTCGTTCATCGCCTCGTCCTGCAAATCGTCGGCGCTGGCGATCGCCTGCGCGGCTTTGGCGACGTTCGCGCGGACCGCGGCGGCATCGCCGGTGAACGGGTACTTCGCGGGATCGAGCAGCGCGTCGAGTTGCGCCTGGAACGCGGAGTTCAGCGGCGCGCTCTCGCCATGCTGCGCTGCGACGATGTACGCGTGCAGCTGCGTGCGCGGAAGGATGTTGTCGGCGTGGCGCGCGCGCAGCACGCCGTCAGGCCCGACCACCAGCGTGGTCGGGTAGTTGCGGATGTCGTACGCCTTCGAGAACTCGCTCGTGGTCGTGCTGACGGCCTGCGGATACGTGATCCCCTTGGCGGCCACGAACGCGCGCACGACATTCGCGGTCTCGGTGGTGTCGACGCCGAGGAACGCCACGCCGCGCGACGCCTGGGCTTTCGACTCAGCGACGAGATCGGGCGTCTCGAGGCGGCACGGCGGGCACCACGAGCCCCATACGTTGACGACAAGCGTCTTGCCCCGGTAGTCGGAAAGCCGGATGGTTTTGCCGTCGACGGTGGTCAACGTGAACGCAGGAGCGGGCTGGCCCACGACCGGTCCGGGGAGCTGCGCCGCCTGTGGCGCCGAAGCGCAAAAACCCGCGGCGAGCACGGGCACGGCGAACAACGTCAGACGGCGCTTCATGTTGGTTAGTGACGCTTGGTATCGGGCGCGAGTTGCGAGAGCACCCTCGTTCGCCCGGTGCCGCTAGGTCCGCAGCTTGTAGCCGCTGGCCATCATGCGCAGCGCGACCGCGAACGCCAGCGCCGATAGCCCGGCGACGACGCTCAGCGAAAGCGGCAACGGAACGTCCCCGGCATCGATGTAGCTGAAGCGAAACGCGTCGATCATGTACACCATCGGGTTGAATAGCGAGATCTGGCGCAGCAGCGGCGGCAGCGATTGCTGCGACGTGAACACGCCCCCGACGAAGACCAGCGGCGTGATGAAGAACGTCGTGAGCACCGCGATGTGGTCGAATTTCTCGGCGAGCAGCCCGAAAATGATCCCGAGCGACGAGAACAGCACCGCGACGAGCGCGATGACGAGGATGTAGAGGCCCCAGTTCGACGGTACCGCGTGCACGAACACGACGCCGAGGACGGTCACGAGCAACGCGATGAAGATCGCGCGCACCGCGCCGGCCACCACGTAGCCCAGCACCATCTCGATCGCGGACAGCGGCGCGATCAGCAGCTCCTGGATCGAGTTCATGAAGCGCCCTTGGAACACCGACGACGAGCTCTCGCTGTATGTCTGGTCGATCACCTGCAGCATGATGAGCCCGGGGATCAGGAATTGCGCGTACGGCACGCCGTGCATCGTCTTGATGCTGCTGCCCAGCGCGAGGCCGAACACGAACACGTACAGCATCGTCTGGATCACCGGCGGCCAGACCACCTGGTTGATGATCGAGAACGTGCGCACCATCTCGCGCTTGATCAGCGTCTGGAACCCGATCGAGTTGGCGATCATCGCCGCGTCAGCTCCAGGAAGATGTCTTGCAGCGAACCGTCGCCGATCAACTTTTGCGTGGTTTCGAGCGCGATGAGCTTGCCGGTCTGGATGATGCCGATCCGGTCGCAGAGCTCTTCAGCTTCTTCGAGATAGTGCGTCGTGAGGATGATCGTCGTGCCGTTGGTGTTCAGCTCGCGCAGCAGTGACCACAGCTCCAGGCGCAGCTCGACGTCGACGCCGGCCGTCGGCTCGTCGAGGATCACCAGCCGCGGTTCGTGGATGAGCGCGCGCGCGAGCGTCAGCCGCCGCTTCATGCCGCCGGAGAGCTTGATGTAGGGCTGCTTGGCCTTCGAGGCGAGATCGAAGCGTTCGAGCAGCATGTCGGCGCGCTGCTGCACCGCCTTGCCGCGAATCCCATAATAGCCGGCTTGGAAGATCAGCACGTCGCGGATGTTGAGATAGCGGTCGAAGTTGTATTCCTGCGGCGCGAGCCCCACTTGACGGCGCGCCGTGCGCCAATCGCGCTCGACGTCGTGGCCGAACAGCGAGATGGAACCGCTGGTGATCTTCGCGAGGCCGACCGTCGCGTTGATCGTCGTCGTCTTGCCGGCGCCGTTGGGGCCGAGCAGGCCGAAGAACTCGCCCTCCTGCACCTGAAACGAGATGCCGTCGACCGCGGTGAAATCACCATAGCGCTTCACCAAGTTGTCGACTTTGAGTGCCGGGGCGCTCACGAGATTGCCGTTCACGGGATCACCGCGCCCGGCGGCCCGAGCTTCGGATAGCGATGACGGCGCAGCGTCGCGATGCGCCGCTCGACGTCGGGGATGCCGCTCTTCTTCAGTTGCCGCACGACCTTGTCGACATCGAACGACACGTGGCGGGACTGCACTTCCCACCCGCCGGAACGCCAGGTGAGGATCGCATAGTGCGCGTGCGGGTTGCCGTCTTTGGGCAAGCCCGCCGATGCGACATTGACCAGCGTGCGCCCGCGCCATACGCGCACGTACGGCAGGTGCAAATGGCCGAACGCGATCGTGCGCTGCGTGACGCCGTCGAAGAGCCGCTCGAGCGTATCGTCGTACGCGTCGGGCCACACGTGCTCGTCGTCGCTCTTGGGATTCGCATGGCAGACGAGCAGACCGTCCTCGCCGTCGCCGAACGCGAGCGAGAACGGCAGCTCGCCCAGCCAGCGCGTCCACTCCTCGCCAATCCGGTCGCGCACCCACGCGACGCCGCGCGCGTCCTCGTCGTCGAGCTCGTTGAGGTCGCCGGCGCCAATCATGCGATCCGTATTGCCGCGCAGACAGCGCACTCCGGCGGCGCGCAGCTTCTTGAGAACCTGCCTGGGCCGCGGCCCGTCCATGCACAGATCGCCGGCCGCCACGACGACGTCGGCACCGCCGCGCGACGCGAGGTCGTCGAGACAGCGGTCGATCGCATGCGCGTTGCCGTGAATGTCCGAAAGGATGGCGATTCGCAATGTCGGCGCGCGGGCGATTACCCGCGCTTCACCGCGAGGGCGAGGGAGAACGGGCCGAAGCCGCTTTTTCCGAACTCCCACAGATCGATCGCCTCGACGGTGATCTTCGCCTTGCGCAAGATCGCGACCGACTGGCGGAAGCGCAGGTTCGCGACGACGAGCCGCTCGCCCAGCGCGAGGACGCCCGCGGCGAGCTCTTCACCGCGCGGCACTTCGATGACGCGCAGATCGGTCGCGGCCACGAGATCGACGCGGTCGGGCGCGGCGATCACCGTGTCGGACGCGACGAGCGAGAACACGTCGCGCAGCCGCGGCACGTCGTTGGCGACGGGCAGCTCGACCATCGAAAAACCTTGCTGCGTGGCGAACGCTTCGAGCTGGCGGCGGCCAAGCTCGTTCGAGCGGCGGCGCAGCCCGGCGCCGGCACGCGGAACGCCGATGAAAAGCCGTCCCGGCGCGACGGCAACGTCGGTGGCGTCGAGCAATCCGGGCGCTTCGATCCGGCCGACGATCGGGATGCCGAGTTCGGCGAGCTGCTTTTCGACGGCACCCACCTCGGCGCGCCGCTCGATCTGCGACGGGCGCGCGATCACGGCGCCCTGCGGCAGCACGATCGCGCAATCGGCGACGAGCGTCTCGGTCGCCGACTCGCTGACGGGCGCCATCTCGTGCACCGTCACGCCGTGGTCCCGCAGCGTGCGAACGAATATCCCGTGCTGCTCTTGCGCGCGGTCGGCGATCGGCGAGGGCTCACCCTTGATGGGCGGCAAGCGGTCGACGGCGGTAGATGGCCGCAGCACGAGCGCGCCGGCGAGGGCGCCGGCATCGGTGGACACATACGGGGCGGCATAGGACTTCACGGTCACGACCAGCGCGGTTTCGCCGACCAACGTCCCGGGTCCTGACATGCGAAGCGAGCCGCCGGCTCACTCATTCCACGACTGCGAGAGCACGCGCGTAGAGCGCGCTCTGCCGGCGGGCATACGTGTCGGGTTCCATCGCGTGCCGCTGGGCGGCAAGCCCGTCGGCCTGGCGAGACAGGTCCACGAGGCGCGCGCCACGCGCCGTGTCCGCATCGGGGCGGCTTTGATCGGTGCGCGCGAGCAGCGCCGCGATGCGGCTGCCTTCGGCGCTCGCGGTTTGCGCCGGCACCGGGATCGCTTCGTATGGCGCCGCGTCGCCCCCGTGCGCGGTGAAGAAGTCGCTCATGTCGGTCGCGAGCAAATCGCCGAGCGCGAGCGTGCCGAGCCCGAGGAGCTGTTCGCTCGTCTTCAGGACGCTGACCGTCGAAATATGATGCCCGCCGAGATAATGCGGCTTCGCGAACGGGCCGGCCACGATCGTGTACGTGCGGTATTCGTCGACGTGATCGCGAGACGACTGCGCGTCGTCGGGCAACACGAACAGCGCGGTGTGACGCCACGACGGGAGCTTCGACAGATACTGTACGATCGTGCCCAGCGCACGGTCGCCGTCGGCCACCTCTTCGGGGATCGGCGGGATCCCGGGGCCGACGCCGGTGTGATCGGCGGGCAGCCAAATGTAGGTGAAACGCGGCTGGCGCCCTTGCGCGACGAGCGTGCCGTAATCGCGGATGAACTCCTTCGCGCGCCGCTCGTCGCGGATGCGCAGGTTCCAGCCGGGATAATTCAAGTCGACGTGGCCGTCCAGCACCGCGGGCGCCGGGACGTCGAGGCCGTAGAGCCCGCCGAGCCCCTGCGTCGGCGCGTCTTTGTCGTCGATCCCGGCGTACTGCGGATCGTCGGCTTTTGGATCGAGCGCGGTGCCTTCGTCGTACCCGCTGACCCGGATGAAGTCGCCGTAATCACGGAACGGCACGTGATGGCGCGCGAGCGCGTTGAACACATAGCCGAGCCGCGGGTAGTCTTCGGGATCTTCGTTCTTGTTGACGAGCGGCACGCGTCCGCCTTTCGCGAACAGCGTGCGCTCCGAGTACAGCGTCGTCATGCCGCCGGCGAGGAACTGGTGTCCCGCGTCCGACTCCTCGGCGTCGCCGAACATGTTGGTCGCCAGCCCGTAGCGCCGCGCGAGCGCGTGCAGATTCGGCGTGACGCTTTCGCCGAACGACACGAGCGCGGGGTCGCCGCCGTATGCCGCGCCGAGGTCGCCGAGCATCGCGTCGAACGTCTTGTTTTCTTCGAGGATCACGACGACGTGGTCGATCCCCTTCGGATACGTCACCGGTTTACTGAGCACGCGGCGCGTGTTCGCGAGCGTGGTCGTCGTCGTGGTCTTGAGCTGCACCGCGGACAGATCGATCTTCTGCAGCGTCGACCACACCGCGTTGGAATCGGCCGAGATCTTCGGGTCGCCGGTGAAGCCGGCGTCGTGGCCGTAACCCTTCGTGTTCACGACGTAGAGTGTGCGGTCGTCGCCCGCGAGCGCGAGCGCGGTCGGGTACCAGCCGGTCGGAATCAAACCGAGCCGGTGCAGGTGGACCGGATCGCGCGCGTCCATCACCGCGACCGCGTTGAGCCCGGCGAGCGCGACGTACAGCCGCGTACCGTCTTTCGCGAGCGCGAGCGCGGAGGGCTGCGTGCCGTACGGTCCTTTGTCGAATAGGCGCAGTTCGGTGCCGCCGAGTACCCGCGGCGTGCCGTTGAGCGACACCGTGGCGACGCGGTCGACGTTGGTCATCGCGACGAATGCGAACGCGCCGTTCGGCGTCGTCACGACGGACGTGGGATGCGCACCGCCGATGATGCGAGCGCCGTCCGGCGCGGGGTCCATCGGCAGCGCTGCGTTTGCGAACGGGGTCGCATCTTGAATGGCGAGATCGCCGTCAGGTGCAAGGCCGACGAACGACAGCGCCGACGCGCGCTGCGGATCGGAGGCGGGCGTGCGGAACGGCGGCGACACCGCCGGCTGCGAAAGTTTGCCGTAGCGCATCAAACCTTCGTCGGTCACGACGAGCCGGTCGCCGGCGATTGCAACGCCGAACGGAAAGAACCCGACCGGCCGCACCGGCATGACGATCGCGCGCGTCGCGGTGTCGATCGCGGCCACGGTACCGCCCGCTTCGTTGACGACGTACGCGCGGCGGTTGTCCTTCGACAGAACGATCGTGCCCGGATAGCTGTGGCCCTTGTCCGCAAACGCGTCGTCGCTCGGCGCCGGCGGTGTGATGACATGCGTCGCGTCGGCGGTGAGTTTGCCGTTCGCATCGAGGTCGAGCGCGTACACGACGTTCGTCGGTCCGCCCGACGCGAGCACGAGCGTGCGCATCGCATCGTTCGGATCGGGCAGTGCCACGATGCCGACCCAGAATTTTTCGCCGGCCGCCCGATAGCGGTCGACGACGCGCATCGTCGCCAGCTCGACCACCGCGAGCGAGAACCCGCCGGTCGCACCGGAGTCGATCATCGAGTGCACCAGGGCTTGGCGCTCGTCGTCGTCGCTGACGATCGCGAAGCGCCCGTCGGGGCTGAGCGCGACGCCGAGCGCGTTCATCCCCGTCAGCACGCTCTCGCCGGCCGGCGTGACGATGCGCCCCGACGGCAGGACCGCGTCGTACGTTGCGCCGCGCAGATGCCCGGCCGGAATGTTCCCGGACGGGGCAGCGTAGGTCACGGGCGCGCGCGCGGGCGCGGCAGTGGCCGCGCAAGGCGCGAGAGCGAGCAGCACGACGGCAAGGCGAGTCGGTTTCATCGTCTCCTTCGATGCTAGTGGAGGGCGCGGGCGAGCCGGTCGACGGCCCGCAACAGCGCGTCGTCGTCGAGATCGCCGAACGACAGCCGCAGCGCCGGTGGACCGCTGCGCGTCGGATAGAACGGATCGGCGGGCATGACCAAGACACCTTCGCGGGCGCACTGGTCGAACGCCGCCTGCGTCGAGAGCCTGGCCGGGAGGCGTAGCCAGACGTTGGTGCCGGCCTGCGGCGGGCGGACGTCGGCCCACGGCAGCGCGCGGGCCAGCGCGTCGACGAACAGGTCGCGGCGGCCGCGGTAGAGCGTGCGCGCCGCTTTGAGGTGGCGCGGGTACGCCGGCGTGCGCAAGAAGCGCCACAGCGCGCGCTGGGTCAGGGTCGAGGTGAACGAGTCGGTGCGCACCTTCGCGGCCTCGATCGAGTCGCGCATCGCGCCCTTCACGCGCAAATAGCCTATGCGCAGCGCCGGGAAGATCGACTTCGAGAGCGACTCCATCATCACGACGCGACCGTCCGTGTCGTACGCCGCGAGCGGCGGCGGTGCGGCGGTCTCGTACGCGAACGTCCAGCCGGTCTGATCTTCGAGCACGACCACGTCGTAACGGCGCGCGAGCTCGACGATCGCCTTCCCGCGCCGGGCCGGCAGCACGACGCCCGTCGGGTTCTCCGCGATCGGGCAGATCGAAAAAAGCCGCGGGCGGTATTCGGCGAACACGCGCTCGACGTCGTCGATGCGCACGCCGTCCGCGTCGCTGCGCACTTCCACGTAGCTCGCGCCGCGCGCGTCGAACACGCCGAGTGTCCCGGGATACGTCGGTGACTCCGACGCTACGACGGCGCGGTCGAACAACAGCACGGACGCGATCAAGTCGGCGGCCTGCTGCGCGCCCGACGTGACGATGATCTCATCCGCGGTCGCGTCGCAGCCGCGCGCATTCAGCCCTTCGGCGAGCGTCGCGCACAGATCGGGGTCGCCGGTGTTCGCGCGATACTGCATCGCTTCGGGCGGATCGTCGGCAAACGTGCGCTGCATCGCGCGGCCGAACTCCGCCATCGGGAACGTCTCGGGCGCGGGATGCGCGCTCGCCAGCGAGATGACGCCGGGCGCGCGCGCCTGCGCGAGCCGGTCGAGCACGCCCTCCATCCGCTCGCCGCGCGACAGCAGCGACGGCTCCCAGGTGCGCTCGAATGCGGTTTCCGCCGGCGCGGCCTGCGGCGCGACGAACGTGCCGCGCCCCACGCGCGACACGACCCGCCCGCGCGCGGCGAGCGTCTCGTACGCTTGCGACACCGTCACCAGCGCGACGTCGAGGTCGCCCGCGAGCGCGCGGATCGGCGGCAACCGTTCCTCGGGCGCCAGCTCACCGCGCTCGATCGCGGTCGCCAGCGCGTCCGCGATCTGCACGTACAACGGCCGCGGATCGCGCGTGTCCAGCGCGATCGCGGGCGTCATCTCTCGTCGAGCCGGTAACCGATGCCGCGCACCGACGAGATCGCCATGATCGCGCCGACCTCGTTGAGCTTTTTGCGCAGCGCGGCGACGTGCACGTCGACCACGCGCGTCGGCACGCCGCTCACGTCGTTCCACACGCGCTCGAGGATCTGCGCGCGCGTCAGCAGCTTGCCGACGTTCTCCGCCAGATACCACAACAGCCGAAACTCCAGCGCGGTCAGCGTGACGCTCTTGCCCTCGTTCTCGAGCGTGTGGAAGTCGCGCACCAGCGTCGCGGTGCCGGTCTGCAGGCGCCCTTCCTGATCGGTCTTGCGCGAGCGCTCGCGGCGGCGCAGGAACGATTGCACGCGCGCGACGAGCTCGTTGCCGGAGAACGGCTTGCGGATGTAGTCGTCCGCGCCTAGGCCCAGGCCGCGCAGCACGTCGTTCTCGCTGGAATGCGCGCTCACCATGAGGATGAACGCATCGGACGAGTTCGCGAGCGACGTGCACACGTCGAGCCCGGAGATGTCGGGCAACTCGACGTCGAGCAGCACGATGGCCGGTTTGAACCCGGGTTCGGCCTCGAGGCCAGCCGAGCCGGTGCTCGCGACGCGCACCTCGTAGCCGCTGCGTTCGAGGATCATCTTCTCGAACGTCGCGACGTCCGCGTCGTCCTCGATGATCAGGATGCGATCGGCCACTAGCGCGCTCCCACCGGCTCTTGCGCCGCCTCGTCGTCGGGCATCAGCAGCTCGCGCCGCGCGACGCCTTCGTCTATTGCTGCTTGCTGCACCGCGCGCGCGACGGCTTCGACCACCTTGGTATCGAAGACGCTGGGCACGATGTATTCCGCGCTGCGCTCGTCGCCGACGATCCCCGCGATCGCCCGCGCCGCCGCGAGCTTCATCCCCTCGGTGATCTTGCGCGCGCGGCAGTCCAGCGCGCCGCGGAAGATACCGGGGAACGACAGCAAGTTGTTGATCTGGTTGGGAAAGTCGCTGCGGCCGGTGCCCATCACCGCGACGTACGGCGCCGCCGCGTCGGGCATCACCTCAGGGGTCGGGTTGGCCATCGCGAACACGATCGGATCGCGCGCCATCGTACCGATCCACTCCGGCTGCAAGATACCGGGCGCGCTCACGCCGATGAACACGTCGGCGCCTTTGAGCACATCTTGCAGCGAGCCGCGGCGGTTCTCGCGGTTCGTGTGCTCGGCAAGCCAGGTCCAGTGCGAGTTCTGGTACTGTATGTCGCGGCTGAGCGCGCCGTCGCGGTCGACCGCGATCACGTCGCGCACGCCGGCGGCGAGCATCATCTTGATCGTGGCCGTGCCGGCGGCGCCGCTGCCGGTGAGCACGATGGTGAGGTCTTCCAGCTTCTTGCCGACGACGGCGGCCGCGTTCATCAGCGCGGCGAGGATGACGACGGCGGTGCCGTGCTGATCGTCGTGCATCACCGGGATGTCGAGCTCTTCGACGAGCCGGCGCTCCACCTCGAAGCAACGCGGTGCGCTGATGTCTTCCAGGTTGATGCCGCCGAAGATCGGCGCGATGAGCTTCGCGGTGCGCACGATCTCGTCGACGTCCTTGGTGTCCAGACAGATCGGGAACGCGTCGATGTCGGCGAACTGCTTGAAGAGCATGCACTTGCCCTCCATCACCGGCGCGGCGCCGTACGGTCCGATGTCGCCCAAGCCGAGCACCGCGGTACCGTCGCTCAGCACGCACACGGTGTTGCGCTTGATCGTCAGCGCGTATGCTTTCGACGGGTCCTTCGCAATCGCGCTCGACACGCGCGCGACACCCGGCGTGTAGACGGTCGAGAGATCCTGGCGTGTCTTGACGGGCCGCGTGATGCCGGTGCGGATCTTGCCGCCGAGGTGGGCGAGAAACGTGGAGTCGGAGACGTTGAGAACCCGGACGCCCTCGACGTTTTCGATCGCGGCGCGCACCTGGTCGCCGACCAGCTCGCTGGGAACGTTCACGGTCACGTCGCGCGTGATCGTCGTCTTGCCGACGGTGCGCGTGTCGACCGCGCCGACCATTCCTCCGGCGTCGCCGATCGCGGAAGCGAGGACGCCGAACGAACCGGGGGTGTTCGGGGTCTCCAGCCGCATCACGAGCTGGGTGCCGATCGAAGGAGCGGAGGCCATCGGAATCGGGTACGGTGTTCTTTACCGGGTGTCCTCGCCGATCCAGCGGCCGGCACTCGACGAAGGGAGTCGTTAGCGCGCATGGTTCCCGTATGACGTCCGTGACCGCCGTTACCGCCGGAGCGCTGGGTGCGCTGGTGGTGATCGCTGCCGCGACCGGCCCGGCCCTGCGGCGCCGGCGGGAAGCGCTCGAAGCCGCGGCCGCCGCGGCGCTCGCAACCGTCGCGA
>JALZBE010000334.1 GCA_030947665.1 Vulcanimicrobiota bacterium
CGCGCGCGAACAGCCCGGCGATGTAGTTCGCGAGCCGCGAGACGGCGACGACGCGGATGTCGGCGCGCGTGCCGCTCGTCACGGCGACGCGGTCGACGACGCCGCGGGTTGGTCGAGCCGCACGAAAGTCTGTCCGTCGCCGACGGTGTCCGGCGGCGGCGTCAGCGGCACGATCGTCGGCGGCACGCGCAGTGCCGCGGCGATGTGCGCGGCGGGGATCGCCGGCGCGAGCGGTCCGTATGCGTGGCGGTGACGGCGGCCCGTCGTCGGCGTCGTCGACGGATCGTCCGGCGTGCCGCACGTATGCACGGGCTCCGTCCCGGCGACGAACACCTCGTCCTTGCCGCTGCCGCACAGCTTGAGCTTGTGCACCTCGCCGACCGGCAGGACGAAGTCGCGCGGCTTCGTCTTCTCGAGTGCTTTCTTCATGAAGCGCGCCCAGATGCGGGCCGGGATGTTGCCGCCGTACGACTCGTTCATGCGCGAGTAGTTGTCGTTGCCGATCCACACCGCGGCGACGAGGTCGGGCGTGTAGCCGACGAACCACGCGTCGCGGAAACTCGACGTCGTCCCGGTCTTGCCCGCGGCGGGCCGCCCGATCTGAGCGTTCGGATTGCCGGTCCCTTCTTGGATGACCGACTCCAGCATCGAGGTCGTCACGTACGCGACGCCGGCGCTGATCACTTCGTTCTGCTGCGGATACGTGTTGTCCAGCACCGCGTTGCCGAGCGAGTCGCGCACGAGCTTGATCGGCGTCGGTGGAATGTGCACGCCCTGGTTCGCGAGCGTCGCGTAACCGGCGGCTTGGTCGAGCGGCGAAACGCCCGAGGAGCCGAGCGCCAGCGAGAGCGTCGGGTCGAGCGGCGCGGTGATGCCCATGCGGTGCGCGTACTCGACGATGCGTTCGATGCCGATTTCTTGCGCCAGCTTGACGGCGACGACGTTGCGCGACTGCGCGAGCGCATAGCGCAGCGTGATCGGACCGAGAAAACGCATGTCGTCGTCCATGGGCGCCCAGCGCGTGCCGTCACCCATCGGGTAGCTCACCGGCGTGTCTTCGACGATCGTCGTCGGCGGATGGCCGCTGTCGATCTCCGCCGTGTAGACGTACGCTTTGAACGACGAGCCCGGCTGGCGATGCGACTGCCACGCGCGGTTGAACTGATTCGTCAGCGAGAAGGGCGTCGCGCCGCCGACCATCGCGAGGATCTCGCCGGTCGACGGCTTGATCGCGACGAGCGCGCCCTGATGCGCGCCGATCCCCTCGGCGACCGCGCGGCCGATGCCCCACGTGACCGCGTCCTGCGCGATCTCCTGCATGGCGGGATCGAGCGTCGTGTAGACTTGCAAGCCGCCTTCGAACGTCGCCTGCGTACCGAACTGCTCTTCGAGCAGATGGGTGACGTACGTCGTGAAGTACGGGAAGCGGTACGATTGAAGGCCGTGCGGCCGTTCGCCGAGCAGGCCCAGCGGTCCGCGGTCGGCAGCCGCAGCCTGCGCGCGGGTGATGAATCCGGCGTCTACCATGCGGCCCAGCACGTGCTGCTGGCGCTGCTTCGCGTGTTCCATGTTGACGTACGGCGAGTAGTCCGACGGCGCGGCGAGCACACCGGCCAGCATCGCCATCTGGCCGAGCTTGAGCTGGCCGACGTCCGTTCCGAAGTACGTGTGCGCCGCGGCCTCGATCCCGTACGCACCGGAACCGAAGTACATGATGTTCAGATAGCGTTCGAGGATCTCGTCTTTGGTGTAGTAGCGCTCGATCTCCATCGCCAGCAGCGCTTCTTGAATCTTGCGCGCCGCGGTCACCTCGTCGCTGAGAAAGAGCTTGCGCGCCAGCTGCTGGGTGATCGTGGAAGCGCCTTGAAAACGCTGATGGCGATAGTCGGCCAGCGCCGCGCGCGCGATCCCGCCGAAGTCGATGCCGTGGTGCTGGTAATAGTGCGCGTCCTCGGTGGCGATGAACGCGTTGCGCACCGGGACCGGAATCTTTCCGATGGGAACCCAGGTGCGGTTCTCGCGAAAGAGGTTTGCGAGCTGCGTGCCGTTGCGCGCGAACACGCGGGTCGAACGCGACGGCTGGTAGTCCGCCATGCGGTTGATATCGGGCAAATTGCGTGAGTACGACGCGACGATGCCCGCGACGATGCCGACGAACAGCAGCACGGCGAACAGCACCAGCACGGCGAGCGTCTTGACGATACGCCTGACGATGCGCCAGGGGCCGCCCCCGCGCTTAGCAGGCTGCCGCCGCACAGCGCCGCGCGCCCGCGGAAGCGCGCGACTCAAGCGCTCACCGTGCCCAAAATGCGGCCGAGCACGCCGTTGACGTAGCGCCCGGAATCTTCGGTCGAGAACTTCTTCGCCAGCTCGACGGCTTCGTTGATGACGACGGCGGGATCGGTCTCGGCGCGGTGCCGCAGCTCGAACACGCTCATGCGCAAGATGATGCGGTCGATCGTCGGCAGCCGGTCGAGCGTCCAGCCTTCAAGCCGCGGAGCGATCAGCGAATCGGACTCCGCTTCGTTCTCGAGCGTGCCCATGACGAGATCGCGCACGAACGCGCGCCCGTCCGAGGACTGGTCTCGCGCGAGCAGCTCGCCTAGGATGTCGCTGGCAGGCCGCTTCCCAACCTCGGTCCCATACAGCGCCTGCAGCGCAATCTCGCGCCCATGCCGCCTTGAAGTAGCAGGCATGTCAGACGGCCGCGGCTCTCCGGTCCAGGAATGCCGGCAGCCAGCCGACGCCGATACCGCCCGCGCGAAACTCCGGATCGCCCAGCAGCTCGCGGCAGAAGTCGACCGTCGTCTTCACGCCTTCGATACGCGTCTCGCCGAGCGCGCGTTCCATGCGCAGGATCGCCGACTCGCGCGTGCGCCCGACCGCGATGATCTTTGCCAGCATCGAGTCGTAGAACGGCGGCACCATCGCACCGCCGTACACGTGCGTGTCGACACGGATGCCGGGGCCGCCCGGGAACACGACCGTCGTCAGCGTGCCGGCGGCGGGCGCGAAGTTGTTGTCGGGATCCTCGGCGTTGACGCGCACCTCGATCGCATGACCGTGCGCGTGCAGGTCGTCCTGCGTAAAGCCGAGATGTTCGCCGGCCGCGATGCGGATCTGCTCCTTGACCAGATCGACGCCGTAGATGAGCTCGCTGACCGGGTGCTCTACCTGGATGCGCGTGTTCATCTCCATGAAGTACACGTCGTCCCCGTGCACGAGAAACTCGAGCGTGCCCGCGTTCGTGTAGCCGACCGCACGCGTCGCGGTCGTCGCCACCTCGTGCAGGCGGTCCCGAATCGCGACGTCGAGCACGGGCGCGGGCGCTTCCTCGATGAGCTTCTGATGTGACGGCTTCTGCACGGAGCAGTCGCGCTCGCCGAGGTGCACGACGTCGCCGTGCTCGTCCGCGAGCACCTGCACCTCGATGTGGCGCGGGTTGACGATCAGCTTCTCGACGTACATGCGCCCGTCTTTGAACGACGCTTCCGCCTCGGCTTGCGCCGTCGCGAACGCGGTCGGCAGCTCATCGGGTTTCGTAACGGCTCGCATCCCCTTGCCGCCGCCGCCCGCGGTCGCTTTGAGCAGCACCGGATAGCCGATCTGCTCGCACACGGCGCGCGCCTCGTCGGCGTTCGCGACGATGCCGCTGCCCGGCGTCGTGGGAATGCCGGCCTCTTGCATCAGCCGCTTCGCCGTCGCCTTGTCGCCCATCGCATTGATCACCGCGGGCGTAGGCCCGATGAACGTCAGCCCGTGATCGGCCGCAATCTCAGCAAAGCGCGCGTTCTCGGCAAGAAACCCGTATCCGGGATGGATCGCGTCGCAGCCGCTGATGAGCGCCGCGGAGATGATGTTCGGTATGTTCAGATACGACCGCATGACGGGCCCGGGCCCAACGCAAAACGCTTCGTCGGCATGCCGAACGTGCAGCGACAATCGATCGGCATCAGAAAAAATCGCCACGGTGGCAACACCCAACTCGTGACAAGCCCGATTGATACGCAGCGCGATCTCGCCGCGATTGGCGATGAGAACTTTCTTGAACATTCTAAAGGCGCTCCGCCCTAGGCTGCGCGCCCCCCACGCGTTGCGTGGCCCCCCCGGGCCGACCTCGCAACGACAATCCGGGCTGGGCATGATGCGGCTGCGCTCGGTCCATCGCCGTCATCGTTCGATGGCGAACAGGGGCTGGCCGTATTCGACCGGCTGGCCC
>JALZBE010000040.1 GCA_030947665.1 Vulcanimicrobiota bacterium
GCAATGTTGTCCGCATTCGAGATGCTGATCGTGCTCGTCGTCGCGGTCGGTTTCTTGGTAGCCGCGATCGCGATCGGATTTGCAATCTACCGGCTCATACGCCGAGCAGCTCGCGACGGCGCACGCGACGCTCACCGTCCGCCGGAGCTCTAATCGCGACAACCCTGCGGACGCTGCTCGAGGTGTTCCAAAACGACGCTGACGTCGAAGTCGGGAGTGTAGCTATCTGCGACAACGCCGCGAGCGACCAGATGCAAAGCAATCCGCGTCCAACATTGGTCGAACGGATACGTCGTCGTCGCTCGCGCGTATTCGTCGCGTAGGGATTGAACGAGCGCCACGAGTTTCGCGTCCTGGTCATAACTTGCCATGCGACCTGAATCATAGCATGCTGTAGCGGCAGCATACGCTACATTGGGCGTGGCCTGCCGCGGGGAATGCGAACGTATGTTCGGGTACTTCCTTAGTCCCCATGCCCGACTCGCCCGCGTATGCCGAGCTCCACTGCTGGTCGAACTTCAGCTTTCTCGAAGGGTCTTCGCACCCTGAGGAGCTGGTCGAGCACGGGCTTGCGCTGGGGCTGCGCGGGATCGCGCTAACCGACCGGGACGGGCTCTACGGGGCGGTTCGCTTCGCCAAGGCTGCCGTCCCGACGCCGCAGTTCGCCGCGCTGTGCGGGGCCGAGCTGACGCTGGAGTCGGCCGCCGCCGAACCGATCCGGCCCAGCCGGCCGGCGCGCTCGGCCAAGGACGTCCCCACCGACACGCCGCGGCTCGTGCTGATCGCCGCCGACAAGGCCGGCTACGCCAACCTCGCGCGGCTGATCTCGACCGCGCAGCTGCGGGGCCGCAAGCGCGACGCGCGCCTGCGGCTCGAGGATCTCGACGGGCGCACCGACGGGCTCGTCGCGCTGTCGGGCGGGCGCAACGGGATCGTCGAGAAGGCGCTGCTGCGGCGCGACACCGACGATGCGATCGCGCTGGGCGCGCGGCTGCGCGACCTCTTTCCGGGGCGCTTCTACCTCGAGCTGCAGCACCACGCGCGGCCCGAGGACCCCGCGCTGATCCGCGCGCTGGTGCGCCTGGCGATGCAGCTCGACGTGCCGTACGTCGCGACCAACGGCGTCGCATACGTCGCGCGCGAGGACGCGCAGCTGTGCGACGTGCTGACCTGCGTGAAGTACGGCGCGTCGCTGCAGAACGCCGGCACGCTGCTCCGCCCCAACCACGAGCACGATCTCAAATCGCCGGCGCGCATGGCGCGGCTGTTCGCCGAATTTCCGCTCGCGATCTCCAACACGCTGGCGATCGTCGAGCGGTGCGCGTTCCGGCTCGACAAGCTGCGCGGCGAGTTCCCGCTCTTCCCGGTCCCCGAGGACGAAGCGTCGCCGCACTCCTATCTGCGCACGCTCGTCTACGAAGGTGCGAAGCGGCGCTATCCGCTGCCGCTCGATCCCAAGGTGGAGCGCCAGCTGGAGTACGAGCTCGGCATCATCGCGCGCATGGACCTCGCCGGGTATTTTCTGGTGGTGTGGGACATCGCGAACGCCGCGGAGCGGCTCGGGGTGCTCGCGCAAGGCCGCGGTTCGGCCGCGAACTCCGTCGTCTGCTACGCGCTGGGCATCACGGCCGTCGACCCCATCAAGGGCCAGTTGCTGTTCGAACGCTTCTTGAGCGAAGAGCGCGGCGAGGTACCCGACATCGACATCGACTTCGCGCACCAAGACCGCGAGAAGGTGATCCAGTACGTGTACGAGCGCTACGGGCGCGAACATGCGGCGATGGCGGCGGAAGTCATCACGTACCGCACGCGCTCGGCGATTCGCGACGTCGGCAAGGCGCTCGGGCTGACGCTCGGCCAAGTCGACGCGATCGTGCGCGAGTACGATACGCGCGAATCGCTCGCGGGCGCCGTCGGCGCGGCGCATGCCGACGAGAAGCCGCTGCCGGTGTCGGTCGTCAAGCGGCGCGATCTCGACGCGGGCTCGAACATCTTGCTGTCGCGTGAAAACGATGCGCCTGCCGCGACGCCCGGGCGCCTGCACACGCCGGGCTTCCAAGACGCCGACGAAAAGCGCGCGCTGTACGGTTTCAAAGCAAAGGACTTCGGTGCGGATCCCGACGTGCACTTGCGTGGGCCGGTCGGCGGCGCGCTCGGCGCGCTGCTGATGCACATGTGCCGGCGTATCGACGGCTTTCCGCGCCACATGGGGATTCACAGCGGCGGGATGGTGATCACGCGCTCCCCGCTGGTCGAGGTCGCGCCGGTGGAGTGGGCGTCGATGCGCGACCGCACGATCGTGCAGTGGGACAAGGACGATCTGTCCGACCTCGGCCTCATCAAGATCGACCTGCTCGGGTTGGGGATGCTGTCGCTGCTGCGCGACGCGTTCGCGCTGCACCGGCGCCGTTATCCCGACCGGCCTACGCTCTCGCTCAACGACATCCCCGGCGACGACCGCCCGACGTACGAGATGTTGCAGCTCGCCGACTCGATCGGCGTGTTCCAAGTCGAGTCGCGCGCGCAGATGTCGATGCTGCCGCGGCTGAAACCCGCGTGCTTCTACGACATCGTCATGCAGGTCGCGATCATCCGCCCCGGCCCGATCCAAGGCGACATGATCCACCCGTTCTTACGCCGCCGTAATGGTTTGGAGCCGGTGACGTACCCGCATCCCAAACTGAAACCGATCCTCGAGCGCACGCTCGGCGTACCGCTCTTCCAAGAGCAAGGGATGCGCATGGCGATGGAAGCCGCGGGGTTTTCGGCAGGAGAGGCGGATCGCTTGAGGCGCGCGATGGGACACAAGCGCTCGCGCGAGCGCATGATCGAGCTTTATCCACGCCTTGTGGATGGAATGGTGCATAACGGCATTTCGCGCGAAGACGCCGACAAGCTGTACCACATGCTCGAAGGCTTCGCGGATTACGGTTTTCCGGAGTCGCATGCGGCCTCGTTTGCGTTGCTCGCCTACGCGTCGGCGTACGTGAAATGCCACGAGCCCGCCATCTTCTGCGCGGCGATCCTCAACGTGCAGCCGATGGGGTTCTATTCCACCGAAGTGCTGGTGAACGACGCGCGCCGCCACGGCGTCGTGGTGAAGCCGATCACGGTGAACGACAGCGAGTGGTGGAGCTTCGTCGACAAGGACGGCGCGCTGCGGCTCGGCTTCCACCTCGTGCGCGGCATGGGCGAGGTGCAGCGCGACCGGCTCGAGCGCGCGCTCTCGCACGGCGAGGACGAGTCCGCGCCGCGCGAGTTCCCCGACCTGCTCGACTTCGCGCGGCGCACGATGCTCGAGCGCGACGCGCTCGAGAACCTCGCCGCCGCGGGCGCGTTCGCGCCGTGGTATCCGACACGCCGAGAAGCGATGTGGGCGCTGCGCGGCCTCGACGAGCGCGAGACGCGCGGCGAGCTGGGCCGCGCGATGGAGATCGTCGACGAACCCGCGGCCGTGCTGCCGAAGCTGACGGAGATCGAGCAGACGACGCTCGACATCCACGCGACCGGCGTGAGCGACGTGCAGCCGATCGCGCACGTGCGCGTATTTCTCGACGCCCAGAACGTGCTCGCCGCGAGCCGCCTGCCGGCGATGCCGAAGAATCTCGTGTGCAAGATCGGCGGCCTCGTCATCACGCGCCAGCGTCCGGGAACGGCGAAAGGCTTCGTGTTCCTGACGATCGAGGACGAGACGGGCCTGGTGAACGTGATTGTCCGCCCCGACGTCTACGAGCGCAACCGCCGCACCATTCGCACCTCGCAGTGCCTGATCGTGGAAGGCGTGCTGCAAAAAGAATACGGCTGCGTGGACGTGATCATGAAACGCTGCTGGCCGCTGGACGCCCACGGCGCCGCGGAGAAGGTCCGCGCGCGGAACTTCCACTGAGACTTACCCCAGCGCGGCGATGAGCCGGTCGATCCCTTCGTACAACGCCGCAGGTTCAGTGGCGAGCGAGATGCGCACGAAACCTTCGCCGCCCGGACCGAATGCCGTGCCCGGCGCGACCGCGACGCCGCGCTCGCGGAGCAGCGTGAACGCGAAGTCACGGCTCGGCAACCCGCTCGCGCGGACGTCCGCCCATACGTAGAACGCGCCGCTCGGCGTCAGCGCCGGCACGCGCGCCGCGGCGAGCCGGCGGCAGACTTCATCGCGCCGCTCGCGGTATGCGGCGTTCATCTGCGCGACGACGTCCTGCGGCCCGGTCAGCGCCGCGAGCGCGGCATATTGCGCGGGCGCGTTGACGCACGAGATCAACGGTTCTTGCAGCTTCGCGATCTGCGCGATCGCGTTAGCGGGCGCGGCGACATACCCCACGCGCCAGCCCGTCATCGCGTAGGTCTTCGAGAATGTGTAGATCGCGATCGTGCGCTCCGGATCGGCGACTGCCGCGGCGCTGACGAAGCGGTCGTCGAACAGCGTCTCGTCGTAGCATTCGTCCGAGACGATCCATAAGTTCCGCGACGCCGCGAACGCGGCGATCTCGCGCATGCGGTCGCGGTCGATCACCGCACCGAGCGGATTCGACGGTGAATTCAACAGCACGACTTTGGTGCCCGCGTCCCAGAGCCGTTCGAGATCGGCGATCTCCGGCAAGAACCCGTTCTCGGGAACGAGCGGGTACGCCAGAATGCGCGCGCGCAGCATCGTGGCCATCATGGCGAAGTTCGGCCAGCCGGGATCGGGGAGCAGAATCCCGTCGCCGGGATCGAGCAGCGCGGAGAGCGCGGCAAAAATCCCTTCGACGCCGCCGTTGCTGACGACGAGGTCGTTCGGGCTGACGTCGTAGCCGTTGCGCGTGCAAATTTTCTGCGCCAGCGCGTCGCGCAGCTCGGGGATGCCCGCGTTCGAGACGTACTCCGTCTTGCCCGCGCGCGCGGCAGCATCGGCCGCGTCGACGATATGCGACGGGGTCGGAAAGTTGGGCTGACCGACCGCCAGCACGATGCAGTCCGGCGTCTGCCACGCGGCGTCCATGATCTCGCGAATCCCGGAACGCGGCATCCCGGCGACGGTCTCGCTAACGACGGCGGCCTGCCTATCGACGATCACCGCGCCAGCGTGTCCCGGGCGTGCGCAAGCATCTCTGTCATCGGCGGCAGATCGCCCGGGTGCACGCCGCGGTAGAGCCAGCGGATCACGCCGTCGGCGTCGATCGTCGCGGCGCCGGGGTTCTGCGCGGCGTCCTCGATGCGCGTCGCGTCCCAGTCCTGGCGGAAGCCGGCCGCTTCGTTCTCGTCGCGGCGCTGCACCAGCGCGGGCGTCGTCTTGAGCTTCGTCAGGTCGAAGTCGTCGAAACCCATCGCCTTGTACGTGCGCATGTCCTCATCGCCGATGCACTGCGCGCGGTCGTTGTGGCGCGCGCAGAAGTCGTCGGCCTTGGCTTGCGATCCGATCGTCACGCAGCGCACGTTGAGGCCGCCGGCGGCGAACTGTTGGTCGAGCTAGCGCAACTGCGCGAGCGGCTCAGCAAAGAACCGTCAACCGACGTGCCGCAGCCACACGACGAGCGCGGGCAGCGGAATCTTCAAGTCGAGAACGCTTTGCGGTGCTGGATCCCCGGCGGCGAGTGACGTGCTCATCATCCCTACTGCGCCGCCGCGGTCGTATTCTCCCAGGACGACGCCGTGACGAGATCGTCGATCACCGCCGCGTCGTCCGCCGCAGCGGCACGAACGCGCGGCGACGCGAGCACCGTCACCGCGAGGTCCCCGCCACGAACGTGCGGCGCTTCATCGCGCCGTGCTCAGAAGGCGGCGAGGCCGTTCGGCGTGCCGTTGCCGGTCGGGCCGTCGTAGCCCGGCCCAGCACTGCACAAGTACGTGTCGCTGCATGCGCCGTTGCTTCCCAACGCGATGTCGAACAACCCGCGCCGCGTCGTGTAGAGCTTGCGCGCCGGGAACTCCGCGTCGTCCGAGTCGCGGCTGCCGTTGGGCCCGTAGCCGGCCAGACCGTAGATCGCGGCGATCGCGGGCGATCCGATGCTCGTACCCGCGAGCACGTGCCACCCGCCCGGGCCGTAGATGCCGCTCGAGTCGTACTCGGCGACGTTGTCCGCCGCGTACGCCACGTCGCCGTAGATGCGCGACGGGAACGTCCGCGTCCGGCCCTGCGCATCGGTGGCCGAGCCGACGCAATTTGGGTCGGCCCGCTGCCACGGCGGCATCGGCTCGACCGCGCTGCAGCCGCTGCCGGTGCTCGACCACGCGCTCTCGCTCCAGCCGCGCGCGACCGTCGCATCCTGCCACAACTCGGTGCCGCCGACCGCGACCACGCTCGGAAATGCCGCGGGGATCAGTGGGCCGATCACCGAGCCGTCCCACTGCGGCATCGACATGTAGCCGAAGTCGCCGCTGCCCGCGACGACCGCGATGTTCGGGTGAACGTAGTACGCCAGCAGCCCGTCCTTCGCGACAGGTCCGGGATCAGTCGGCGACTCGTTCGACACGTAGCTGTTGGAGATCGCGGCCGGTTCGAACTCGGCGGCCTCGTTCACGGCCACGCCGAGATTGTTCATGAAGTCGTCGTTCGACTCCACCAGCAGGATGTTGCACTTGGGACAGTTCGCGGACACCATCTCGAGATCGAGCGCCGTTTCAATTTGCCAACCGGCGAAATCCGGCGGCGCGACCGGCGGCAGCGGTGCGGCTTTGCCGTTTTGGTTCACTTTGCGAAAGCAACGGTTCGCCGTCGTGCACGGCGGTAAGCCGTACCGCGCGCGATACACCGCGAGGTCGTGCTCCGCTTGGGGCGTGTCGTACGCATCGACGATCGCGATCAGCGCGTCGTTGCCTTTGCTGCGCGCGGCCGCAGTGAGATGGTACGCCGACTGCAGGTCTTCGGGGCCGAAGCCGTCCGGCGCGACGCGCGCCGAGGCCGACCGCCGTGTAGATTGCGCCGCGGTCGCCGCGCCGTTCTGCACGACGACGTACGAGGTGCAGCGCACACGGCCGCGTCCGACGGGACCGCAGACCGGCTTGAGCGCACCCGCGGCGACCCCGTCGGCCACGCTCTTGAACTGGCGGCCCACAGACGCGGGCGCGGTGTTGTTCGCGGGCTGGGGCGCAAAGCTCCCCGCGCCGCCGCACCCGGTGAGGAAGAGCGCGCTCGTCAAGAGCGCGCCTGCTGTGAGTCGCTGCATTCGCCTACCTCGGCTGCAAGGCAAAAGGCGCCGCGCTTTCCCGCCCACGGGCTTTGCCTAGGTATCGGCCGCGCCCGTGCTCACGCCCACTTCCTTGCAACAGGAGGCAAGGGTATGTGCGCCCGGTCTCAGCGCTTCGGGCGGTCCTTGAGGCGGATCGCGGCCTTCGTCGCCGTGTGGGTGGCCGAGAACGCCACGACCTTGGCATCGAAGAGGCCGGCACGCGCGATCGCCGCGCGAACGTCGCCCTCGCCGACGGCAGCGCCCTTGCCCTTCGGGTGCACGATCCACAACGCGCCGGCGGGCGCGAGGTGCGCGCGGGCGCGCGCGATCTCGCCGAGCTCGCCCGGGTGCGACACGCCCTGGAAGATGATGTCGAACGATCCGCGCAGCGAAGCCGCCGGCGCATTCGCGAGCGCGCCGCGCAGTTCGGCGAGGAATGCTTGGTCGTCGATGCCGCGCGCGTTCACGCGCTCGCTCCCGCGCACGCCGAGCTTCTCCAGGCGCGACTTCGGATTGCTGATGGCGTGCGCCCAGCGCTGCGCGGCGATGTTCCCGAGCTGCAGCTCGACGGCGACGTCGGGCAGCGCGAGGCGGAGCGCGTCGCCGTCGGCGGTGACGCGTGTGAGCGCCGCGAGCGGCACCGTCAGGCGATGACCGCCGGTTAGCCGCAGCTCGGTCGAATCGAGATGCGCCTTCGCCTCTGCGCTGTTGCCGTTGACGCGCGCGATGCAGACGGCTTCCTTTCCCACGGCCGCGCTACGTCTTCGCGGAGCGCGCGGCTTGCGCGGCCTTGCGCAGGTTCGCGAAGTACGCGTCGAGCGTGCGCGTGTGGCCGATGACGTAGCGCGACACGAACCGGAAGACGAGATTGTACATCGCTATGCCTCCGCGCGCGCGCGCTGCGCGTCGATGTGCCGGTTCGCGGCCTGCGCGAGGAGCTCGAGTCCGCGCAGCGCGCTGCGCCGCTCGGTCTCGGAAAGCCGTCCCAGCATCGCGGTCACCTTCTCGCGGTCGAGGACCGAATGGGCTTCGCGAATGCGCTGGCCTTTCGCGGTGAGCGTGAGCCGGACGCGGCGCTTGTCCACGCGGTCGCGCACGCGGCGGACGTATCCGTCGGATTCCAAGCGGTCGACGCCCAGCGACATCGTCGACGCCGTCACGCCCATGTGGGCCGCCAGCTCGGAGAGGCTCGTCGGGTCGGTCAAGCTCAAGTGGTCCAAGATGCTCACCTGATGCGCGCTCAGAGCTTCGCCCGTCTTCGGGTCGTGCACGTGACGGGTGTGGCAGGCGAAGTAGATGCGCGGATAATGGTCGAGGACGGAATCCGCGTCGGAACGGCTCACGCGGTCCTAGCATAGCCTCATCAGTTTGGTTTGTCAAACCAAATCTTCGTGCCGCGCGCCGAGACCGGGCGGCGGGCGGCGCGCGGCCGGTCGCGAAGGCACACCGGGCCGGGCCACGTATGGTTCCTCGCCGCAAAGGAGACCTCATGAAGCGATTCGCCGCTGCACTTGCCCTCGCGCTGCTCACCACCACCGTCGCCTCGGCGCAGTCGTATCCCGACGATCCCGGGCTGGGCACCGAGCGCGGCATCGAGCAGGTCAACAACTCCGGCCAGGTCGGCGCGGTAACGCTGTTCCATCGCGGCGCCGCGACGAGCGTGGTGGTCGACCTCAAGGGCACCGACCCCAGCCGCGTGCAGTCGGTCCGCATCTACCGCGGCAAATCGTGCGAGGAGTTCGATCCCGGCCCGCCCGTCTATTTCCTGCACGACATGCGCAACGGCAGGTCGGTGTCCAGCGTCAAAGTGGCCGAAGAAAAGCTGCTCTCCGGCAACTACAACGTCGTCGTGTTCTCGTCGAACGCGAAGGGCGCGGGCGCGACCGCGTGCGGACACCTCTACTCGTGAGCGCCGAGCAGACCGACCCCGTCAACGCCACCAAACCCGAGTTCTCGCGGCGCGGGTTCGTGTCGCTCGGCGCGGGCGCCGCGCTCGTCGCGGCGAACGCCGCGGCGGTGAACGCGCAGACCGACGGCTTCGGCAAACCGCACCCCCCGATCGTCGCTGAAGACGATCCGGCCATCGTCGTGTCGCGCCCGCGGCTCACGCCCGGCGCCGGCGGCCCGATCGGCGCGTACGCCGCGACGCCGCGCACGGTGACGGCCAAGACGCCCGGCGTCGTCGTGATCCAGCACATCTGGGGTGTAGACGCGACGATCCGCGACACCGTGCGCCGATACGCCAAGGCCGGGTACATCGCGATCGCGCCGTTCCTGTTCGACCGCCTCGGCGCGCCGAGCGGCGACGGCATGACCGACTATCAGCCGTTCGTTCCGTTCGCCGGCAAGATGGCGGCGCAAGGATTCGTCACCACGGACGCGCTCGCGGCGCACGACTGGATCCACGCGCAGGCGCGGGACGGCTCGATCGGCATCACGGGCTTCTGCATGGGCGGCGGGATCGCGCTGCAGCAGATCATCGACTCGAAGGGCTACGCCGCGTGCTCGATGTTCTACGGCAACGTCCGGCCGGGCGCGAAGAGCGGTGATCCCACGACGCCGCCGATGTTCGACTTCGTCAGCCGCATCACCACGCCGCTGATGGGCAGTTTCGGCGCGCGCGACACGTCGATCAAACCCGACGACGTCCGCGCGATGTTCGCGCGGCTGACCGCACCGCACGACGTGAAGATCTACGACGAAGCGGGCCACGCGTTTTTCGACGACACGCGTTCCAGCTACGTCCCGAGCGCCGCTGCCGACGCTTGGACGCGCACGCTCGCGTGGTTCAAAACATACCTGACTTGATCGAAGCGCGCGCATGACACGGTCCGTCCTCGACGCGCTCGACGCGCACGCCGCCGCGCGGCCCGGCGCGCTTGCGCTCGACGACGTCTCGTACGGATCGCTGCGCGACGCGTCCCTGCGCGTCGCGGCGAAGCTGCGCGCCGCGGGGCTGAAGCCCGGCGACCGGTTGGCGATCTACGCGGAGAACCGGCCGGGCTTCGTGTACGCGTACCTCGGCGGGCTGCGCGCCGGCGCGATCGTCGTCACGGTAAACGTCCTCTACCGCACCGCCGACCTGACGAACATCCTCGACGACGCGACGCCGTCCGTCGTCTGCGTATCCGCGCAGAGCGCGCAGTTCGTCCCACCGGAGCGCGACTTCGCGGTGGTCGATCTCGCCGGCGTCGAGGCGTGGGCGCACGACGCGACGATCGCCGCCCTTGCGGACCCGCCGCCGGTCGCCGCGGACGACGTCGCGATCCTCATCTACACGAGCGGCACGACGGGCCGCTCGAAGGGCGCGATGCTCACGCACGGCAACCTCGGCGCGATCGGCGACCAACTGGCGGAGGCGTGGCACTGGACGAGCGCCGACACGCTGCTGCTGACGCTGCCGCTGTTCCACGTG
>JALZBE010000335.1 GCA_030947665.1 Vulcanimicrobiota bacterium
AACAAGCGCTTGGAACGCGACCCGGATCGACTCATTTGCACCGTGGAGCGACGCGCCGACGACGAGAATTGCTGCCGTTGATCAACGCGGCAATGTTGAGTGCGAGGAACGTCTCTTTGAAAAAGAACCTAGCGCGATCGGCCTGTTGAGCCTCGTCGCACGATGAACACGCAAACTCGTGCTCCGCACCCGGCGAGCGACGTTAGCGGACGATCGAAACGGTTTGTCGAGCTTTCCGCAGAGCGTTTGGGCGTTTTCGACCCCATCTGCGTCACGAGGAGATAGACACCTGCACCGCCGTGCGTCACAAGACCGAGCGTCGCCGGACACCGGTGTTTCGCTCCTTGTCGGCGACGTCTCCACCAATGGCAGTCGAAGCCACGCATCCCTCCCTAGTAGGGGTGGGATAGCGACGCATCAGGCAGCGAAACCGGGTACCATTACGTTATGCAAATTCACTTCCGCACGTTGATCATCGCCATCGCCGGGATCGGGTTGCTGCCGCTTGCTGGCTCGCCCGGTGCCGCCGCGCCGCCGGTGCTATCCGCGCGGTGTCCGGCAGTCGTCAGCCAAGGACTCGCCACGCTCTCACAGGCCTTTCTCGCGGCAAACGACCGGCTCATGCTCGCGACCGCACTGCGCGCGGAGCGGTCGACGCGCGCGTGCGGCGACCTGCGCGATGCCGTCTCTTTCGAGACGATTGCTGCGGACGCATACGACGACGTCAACGATCGGCACGACCGGTGCGCCGCGCTGCGCGACGCGGCCCGGCGGAACGACCTCCTGACGGATCGCATGTCCGTTTCGCGCGGCTCGAGCCTTCGGAACGCGGCCCGCACCTGCCGCGCTTAACGCAGAGCTGAGGCATGGTTCCGGTCTGGCTGAACCTCCTCGCTTGGGTGTCCCTCGGCGTGGCGTTCGCGTGCGCGGCGGCAATGCTCATCGACCTGCTGCGGCATCCGCAGAAGATGACCATCATGAACTGGGTGTGGCCGATCACGGCGCTGTACGCCGGGCCGATGGCCGTCTGGGCGTATCGGAAATACGGACGCGCGGGCTCGCAAGCAGCTGCCGAACACGACGGCGGCCCAAAAAAGAAAAAGCCGTTCTGGGCCGCGGTGCTCATCGGCGTGACGCATTGCGGCGCCGGTTGCACCTTGGGTGATATCATCGCCGAGTTCGCCATCTTCTTCACCGGCATCTCGCTCGCGGGCTCCGTGCTCCTCACGGAGTTTGCCGGCGATTACGTTTTGGCGTACGCGATCGGGATCGTCTTTCAATACTTCGCCATCGTCCCGATGCGCGGGCTGTCTCCGGGTCCCGGGATATGGGCGGCAATGAAAGCCGACACGCTCTCGCTCACCGCGTTCGAGGTCGGCCTCTTCGGCTGGATGGCGGCATCGTATTTCGTCTTCTTTCACCCGCATCTCAAGCCGGATCAGCCGACTTATTGGTTCATGATGCAGATCGGGATGCTCGTCGGGTTCGCGACATCGTACCCGATGAACTGGTGGCTCATCCGTACGGGGATAAAAGAGCGGATGTAGCGGTAACGTCGCATCGACCTGCGGTGAGGCCGGCCCTCCGCAATCGGCGGTGGGGACCGGAAACAAGACGAAGCCCGTCGCTGCGGCCGATACCGCGCTCCGCCGCTCGCGGCGTGCGCGTCGGGCAGCCTCACCGGCCCGCTCGACTTCGCCGAAGACACTTCGCGCATCGCGCGATCGCCTTCGATCTCAGCCATTATCGCTGAACGCGTTCGCCGCCGCGCGCGAGCCGTCACGACCCGTCGCGGGCGGCAGCCGCCGCGCCGCCGCGCGATCCTCCGGTCGCGTGAAGGCGTCGTCGATAGAGGTTTCGACCCGCACCCGGTATCGTTCGAGGACAGGGCGATACCCCGGTGCGACGGCCTCTCGCGATCGACGACGAGCGTCCGCACTTAGCGCACGACGTGCAGCGCGGTTCGTCGGCTGCGACCGCGCGCAACAACTCCGCAGAACGCTCGCGCGCTCTTCGAGCGCCTGGTGACGCTCGCGAACGACGTCGGGCTCTTCAACGAGGGACTCGACGTCGCTCGGGGGATCGCGATCGGCAATGTGCCGCAAGCCTTTTCGCACTTCGGCGCGATCCTCGCATCGCACGCCTTACGGAATGCGCGGCGTGGTGATGAACGCTCCGCACCGCTTGCTCTCGACGGACCACTACACCGAGGGCGTCGTGGTCGACCGGGACGGAACGATCTTTTTCTCGATGACGGGTATCGGGACGATTTCGCGATTCGCGCCGGGCGACGCGGCGGCGCGAGTGCGGCCTGTTCGTCGACGGCAACGGCGGGTACGACGTCGCGGCGGCGACCGCGATCGCCCAGCGGTTCGCCGAATCCGGTGTGACGTGGTTCGAGCAGCCGGTCGATCACAACGACCTTGCCGGGACCCGCCGCGTGCGCGAGCATGCGCCGCCCGGGGTGGAGATCAGCTCCGGCGAATACATCACCGACACATCGCGCGCGGCCGCGGTCGCGGGCGCCGTCGTGCGCAAGCCGCTCTCGAGCCACTGCGGACCGATGCTGAACTCCACGTCGCCGCGGCGTCGCTTCGGCTGCGTCACATGGAATACTTTGATGATCACGTACGCATTGAGAAGCTGCTGTTCGACGGATGTGTCGAGCCGGTGAACGGCTCGCTGCGCCCCGATCGGCGCTGCGCGGTCCACGGCCTCGTCTTCCGGCATGCCGACGCGCAGCGATTTGCGCGTTGAACGGCTGCTCGATCACAACGCGAGGCTTACAATTGATGGCAAGCGAGATGGCGATCGATCATGCCCTGGCGGGACTCACCGGAACATTGATTCGAACCGCATCGGAGATCCTCGTTGAAACGTGCGCGTCTGATCACAGGTCGTCTAAGTCAATCCCCTACGAAGGAAAGCGTGAGCACGGCGACATCGTCGATCGGAGTGGCGTCGCCCAATACGTGATTGGCGATGAACTTCGCCGGATGCGCGGCCCCGCACCGTACCGATTCCGCGGCAGCGGCCAGTAATCGACCTTCTCCGTCGATCAGGTCATGGTCGAACTCGATCAGCCCATCCGTGTACAAGACCATTGTGGATCCAAACTCGTACGTGAACTCGTGCGGCTTTATGCGCGGCGGCATGTGCTCTTCAACGCCCAGTGGGAACCCGTGGTTTGGGAGGACCTCTGCTTGTTCGTTTGGCCGCGCAAGTATCGGCGGGTGGTGTCCCGCCGATGCGTATGTGACCGTGCGGTGCGCGACATCGACGATGCCGTAGAGGGCCGTGGTGATCGATACGTGGTGGTTGTTGAGGAACAACACGCGATTGGCCTGGCACAGGACGCTTTCCGGCGCCGGATCGCCTAGGCATGCGGCGACGAAGATTGCCTGTTTCGCCTCGCTCATCTTCACAGCGGCATCGACGCCGTGACCGCAAACGTCGCCGAGCGAGAACCCGATACGCCCGTCGGGGAGCTTGAAAACATCGTACCAGTCCCCACCGATCTTCTCCATGACGTTCGCGGCCCTGTAGAGCGTGTCGAACGTGAGCCCTTTCACGGTCGGAAACGTCTTGGAGAGATAACCTTTCATCATGGCGTCCACCATATGGGTGTTCGCCTCGACGGCAATCTGCCGATCGTGGATGTCCGTTAGTGTGCCGAACCATTTAGCGATGGTGCCGTTCGGGTCGTAGAAGGGGCGAGCGCGAACGCTGAACCAACGATACGAACCGTGATCCCCGCGAAGACGCACGACGGAATCCAGGACGGTTCCGGATGCCAGGGAGTGCGCCCATTCCCGCGTGATCGATTTCCGGTCGTCGAGGTGAACGCTGGGCATCCAGCCCCAGCCGACCTCGGCTTGGAGCATCCGCCCCGTGTACGCGCGAAACTCATGGTTGTACCATTCGATCCTGCCGGCCCCGTCCGCAATCCACACGATGCAAGGCAGGGCTTCAGCGAACGTTTGAAACCCATCGACGGCAGCCTGTTCGGGATCTTTCGTAGCGACGAAATTCATGTGTGGCGCTAACGCAGTACCGCGCTAGCCGATCTCCAATACATCAAGAGGCCGACAGAATCGAAGCGTGTCGGCAATCGCGCCCAACTCAGAGCGCAAGGCGGTCTATGCGGACTGCTGCGCTTTCTCCCAGCCGGGGGTGCGCGCGTACGTCGACCGAACCGCGTCGACCG
>JALZBE010000041.1 GCA_030947665.1 Vulcanimicrobiota bacterium
CCTCACGCAACCCCGGCGATCTCATCCTGTTCAACCGCGCGATCATCGAAAAGCTGGCGGCGCAGAACGCACCGGTGTAACCGGCCGTCGTCGTCACCTACGTCATGCTGAGCTTGTCGAAGCATGCGCCACGATCGTGGCTCACCCTTCGACAGGCTCAGGGTGACACCGATTTTTATTCGACCAGCGCGAGATGCGGGTTGGCCCGTTCCGGACGACCCACTTTGTGGCACTCTTTCCAGCCGTGGCCGTCGTCGACGGCGACGATGTCGGCGGTGAAGTCGAACGAGCCCGCGCCTTTGAAGAACGCGCTGCCGACCGCGTAGGCGTCGGCGGGGACGCGGTCGTCCTCGAACTTGCGGATGCGGCCGGCGTCGAAGCCGCCGCTCACGACGATCTTCACGTTATGGAAGCCCGCTGCGTCGAGCGCGTCGCGCACGTTGTGCACGAGCTGCGCGTTGACGCCGGTCGGCGGAAACGTGCCCATCTGCGGGATCACGCTTTTGTCCACCAGCGTCCCGGACGTGTCGAGCCGCACGCCCCACAACCGGTCGCCGAGCGCGCGCGCGACAGCCACCGCCGTGCCGGCGCAGTCGTTCTCGAAGTCGACCAGCGCGATCACGTTCACCGCCGGATCGATGTACTGCGCGAATTTCTCGGTCGCGCGCACGGTGTCGCCGCCGTACGCGGCGATCAGCGCGTGCGGGACGGTCCCCATCCCGCGCGAACCCCACCACTCTGCGTTCGCGTCGGTCGACACGCCGAGCGCGCCGGAGATGTACGCCGCGTAACCGTCGCCCGTCTGCACGAGATGGTGGTCGAACCGCGCCGGAAAGAACAGCACTTCCTTTCCGCCTGCGGCGGCGACGATCGCGCGCGCGTTGGTCGCGATGCGGGTGCGGCGCGCGAGCACGCCGAGATACGGCGTTTCGAGGTGCGCGAACAGCGCGTAGTCGCCCTCGATCGTCATCACCGTCTCGAACGGCGCGATCGGGTCGCCGTCGTAGAGCGCGCGGACGGTCAGCTCGTCCCAGCCGTCTTTCCACGTGGCGTCCGGACGGCGGCGACCGCTGCACAGCTTGAGGATCGCGATCGCCTCGTCGATACCGCACAGGACGGCCGCATTGCGCTGGAAGACCTGCATCCGAACGCGCGGATGAAAGCGGTCCGCTTCGAGGATCTCGCGCGCCCGGTTGAAGTAGGTGTCGGAGTAATAGCCGTCGCGCATCTTCTCGACCGGCAGGTTGAGGATCGCCGGATCGAGCCGTCGGCGGTCGGTGCGCAGCATGGGACGCCCGTACGAGGATGTGGAACGAAGTCCTACTCAGATGCCAGTACGGACCAACGGCGAGATCGCCAAAGACTTGCTCGAAATACGTACCCTGATGGAGTTCGCCGGGGAGCCGTTCTTCAAGTTCATGGCGTACGAACGGGCCGCGGAGACGCTGGAGAACGCGCCGCCGCTCGGTGCCGGCGTCGATGCCGCGCGGCTGACGGAGCTGCCGGGCATCGGCAAGACGATCGCCGGACGGATTGCGACGCTCGCGCAGACGGGGACCGATCCGTACCTCGAGGAGCTGCGCGCGAAATATCCGCCGACGCTGCTGGAGCTACTCGGCGTCCAAGGCGTCGGGATGAAGACCGCGCAGCAGCTATTCGAGCGCCTGGGGATCGCGTCGCTCGCCGACCTCGAGCGCGCGCTCGACGACGGCGCGCTCACCACCATCCCACGCTTGGGAGCCAAGTCGATCAACAACATCCGCCGCGGCGTCCTCGCGTACAAAGGCCGCACGACGCGCACGCCGCTCGGCGTCGCGCTGCCGATCGCGCGCGAGGTGATCGCGTACTTGCGCGAGCTCACCGGCGCGCAAGACCTCACCGCGGCCGGCAGCGTGCGGCGCCAGGAGCCCACCGTCGGCGACGTCGACGTGATCTGCACGTCGGACAACGCCGAGGCCGTCGTCGCCGCGTTCACCGCGTGGGACCGCGCGGAGGCCGTGCTCGCGGAAGGGCCCACGAAAGCGAGCATCTGGCTCGCCGGCGGATTGCAGATCGACCTGCGCGTGCTGCCGGCGCACCTCTACGGCAACCTGCTGCAGCACTTCACCGGCTCGCGCGAACACAACATCCAGTTTCGCGAGCTCGCGGTGCGCAAGAACCTGCGCGTCAGCGAGAACGGTATCGTAGACCTCACCGACGGCCGCGTGATCACGTGCCGCAATGAGGAAGAGGTTTACGCGGCGCTCGGGATGGCGTACATCCCGCCGGAGATGCGGCTGGGGATCGGCGAGATACAAGCGGCGCTCGACGGCTCACTGCCGTGCGTCGTCGAGCTGAGCGATCTCAAGGGCGACTTCCACCTGCATTCGACGTATTCGGACGGCCGCGACACGCTCGAAGCGATGATCGCGGCGTGCGCGGCGCGCGGCTATGCGTACCATTCGATCAGCGACCATTCGTGGGGGCGCGGCTCGATCGGAATGGACCCCAACGACCTGCGCGAGCAGCGGCGCCGCGTGCGCGAGATCGGCGAACGCTACGGGATTCGCACGCTGTGCTCCTCAGAGGTGGACATTCGCGCCGACGGTTCGATGGACTACGACGACGAGCTCCTCGCCGAGCTCGACATCGTCGTCGCGTCCGTGCACTCGGCGTTCAACCAGTCGCGCGAAACGATGACGGCGCGGTTGCTGCGCGCGATCGAGAACCCGTACGTGAACATCATCGGCCACCCGACGGGCCGCAACGTCGAGACGTTCGCGGGCTACGATTTCGACCACGACGCGGTGTTCGCAGCCGCGGCGCGGACCGGGACCGCGCTGGAGATCGATGGCCAGCCCAGCCGGCTCGACCTGCCCAGCCCGCTTGCGCGGCGCGCGCGCGAGTTCGGCGTGACGTTCACCTGCGACTCCGACGCGCACCGCGTCGTGCACCTCGAGAACGTCGCCTACGCCGTCGGACAGGCGCGCCGGGCCTGGGTCACCGCGGCCGAAGTGCTCAACGCGCGGCCGCTGGAGGAAGTCCTCGCGTTCGTCGAGGCGAAGCGTGCCCGCATCGCCGATGTCCATTTCAGCGCCGGTTCCTCCGTCTGAGGAGCGGCGGCTCGCCGCCCTCTACGAGTACGAGCTCCTCGACACGCCGAGCGAGGCGCTCTTCGACGCGTTCACGCGGCTCGCCGCGCTGCTCTGCGACGCGCCGATCTCGCTGATCTCGCTGGTCGACCGCGACCGCCAGTGGTTCAAGTCGTCGCTCGGGCTCGACCTGCGCGAGATGCCGCGCGACCTCGCGTTCTGCGCGCACGCGATCGTCGACGACGGCATCTTCGAGATCGACGATACGTCGACCGACGCGCGATTCTCCGACAACCCGCTCGTGACGGGCGCGGAGGGCATCCGCTTCTACGCCGGCTATCCGCTGCGCTCGGGCGACGGCTACGCGGTCGGCACGCTGTGCGTGCTCGACCGGCGCCCGCGCGTGCTCACCCGCGCGCAGCGCACCGCGCTCGCAGCGATCGGCGACGCGGTGGTGGAGCAGTTCGAGGCGCGCCGCACGCTGCTGCGGCTGTTCGACAGCTCGCAGACCGAGCTGTACCACGTCGACCTCGCCGCGCAGCGCGTGCTGTTCGCCAGCGACGCCGCGCGCCGCAACTTGGGCTATTCCACCGACGAGCTGCGGCAGCTCCCGCTCGACGTGCTGCTACCGTCGCTGACGAAAGAAGGCCGGCTCGCGGAGCGCCTCATCGAGCTGCGCGCGCATCCCGGCCGGCGGCTCAACATCCGCACGGTCGCGCGGCGCAAGGATGCCACGACGTATCCGATCGAGCTGCGCATCGAGCTCGTCCCCACGCGCGGCCGCGAGATCGTGCTGGTCGTTGCGACCGACCTCACCGAGAACGAGCGCGCGCAAGAACGCATCAACTTGCTGTCCGCGGCGATCGAGGCGGCGCAGGACCCGATCATCCTGGCGAAGCCGGGTGCGCAACCCGGCGACCCCGCGACGATCGTGTACGCGAACGACGCCTTCATCCGCCAGAAGGGTGCGTCACGGCCCGACGAGGTGATCGGACACCGCGCCGAAGAGTTCTTCGGGCCGAAGACGGACCGCTCGCGGCTCATCCACATGCGCGAAGAAGTGATGGCGGGCCGCGCCGCAAAGGTCGATTACATCTCGTACCGCGCCGACGGCTCGTACTACCACACCGAGGCCACGGCGCGCCCATTGCTGGACGAGTCGGGCCGCACGACGCACTACGTCGTCGTGCAGCGCGATGTGACCGAGCAGGTGCTGCGCGGCGTGCAGCTCACGATGCAGAACGAGCGGCTCACCGCGATCACGTCGATCGCGCGCACGCTGTTCGCCTCGCTGGAACCGACGGTGCTCGTCGACGCGCTGCTGTCGGGCGTGCACGAGCTGGTCGACGGGCGCGCGACGCTGTACGCGCCGCGGTCGCGCGGCGGCTTCGCGGCGACAACCGATCTGTCGTCGGTCGACGACGCGCCCGCGGGCGACGAGTTCGTCGCGCTCGCGTCGCGCAGCGACGTCTGCGTGCTCGACGAGCTCGAGCACCGCGCCGCCGTGCGGGTTCCCGGCTCCGGCGGCGGCACCGCCTACGTGCTCGACGTGCAGCGCGATACGAAGCTCGGCACCGCCGACGTGTTCGCATTGGGACTGCTGGGCCAGTACTTCGCCGTGGCCGCGCGCAACGTCGAGCTGTACAAGGAGCTGGCGTCGCGCCGCGACGCGGTCGTCGAGCTCAACCAGGTGAAGAACGACCTGATCGCGATGCTCGCGCACGACTTCAAAGGCCCGCTCACCACGATCGTCGGCTTCGCCGACGTGCTCGCGGAGGACGACCGCTTCGACAGCGAGTCGCGTCAGTATCTGGGCATGATCTCGTCGAGCGCAATGCGGCTCGCATCGCTGGCGACCGACACGCTCGCGCTGTCGCGCCTGGAGCAGAACGAGCTCGCGCTCGTGCTCGGCGACGTCGATCTCATCACGCTCGTGCGCGACGTCGTGCGCGTGTTCTCGGTCACGCGGCCGATCGATCTGCGTGTCTCCGGCGCGCCGCTGGTGGTCAACGGCGACGAGGCGCGACTGCGCCAGGTCGTCGAGAACATCGTCGGCAACGCGATCAAGTACTCGCCGGGCGGCGAGCCGGTGGAGGTTGCGCTGCGCGCGCGCGCGGGCGGCGTCGAGTTCACCGTGCGCGACCGCGGGATCGGCATCCCGGAGAACGAGCGCGGGAAGCTGTTCGGCCGCTTCGCGCGCGCCAGCAACGCGCGCGCGCTCGGCATCGGCGGCACGGGGTTCGGGCTGTACCTCACGCGCACGATCGTGGAACTGCACGGCGGCACGATCTCCGTCGACTCGGTCGAAGGCCAAGGCTCGACATTCCGCGTGTATGTGCCGGTGCGGTCCGCTCACCGCACGGTCGCGTCGCGCCGCATCGCGCTGCTCGACGTGGACGGCGACGCGCGCTCGTACGTCGCGCACACGCTGCGCGACGACGGCTACGCCGTCGCCGTCGCGACGGGCGGCGAGGAGTTGCTGCGCACGCTCGCGGACGGCCACTTCGACGTCGCGCTCGTCGACGCCGACCGGCTCGGGATGTCGGCCGAGACGTTCGTCGCCCGTGCGAACGGCACGCCGCTCGTGCGCATCGGCGTGCGCATGCCGGCGTCCCAAGACGGCTGGGGCGCGTTTCTCACCAAGCCGTTCTTGATGAAAGACCTCTACGGCGCCGTCGACGCGGCGCTCGAGTGCGCCGACGGGCGCGGGAACGGCCGGCCATGAACGCCGTTCATTCGCTCTGAAAAGCGACAGGTACCGCGTTCTTGCGAACGCGGTACCTGCGATGGTGAGGCGATGCCTGAGCACGGACACCATACCACACCATAACCGTCGGGACAACCCGCCGGGCTGGAGCGTGCGGGAATCGAACCCGCAAGCGACGCTGCTCAGGCATCGCTTCGAACCGTCGAACGCCCCAGCGTTCGGTACATCACGCGCACATGGAGGACGGCAAGGTCCTTACACGATCATCCCGGCCGAAACGAGCTGGGATGCGAGGCGTTTGCGCCGAAGCCGTCATCGATGAACGCCGTCCAGCGTCAAGCACCGCACGTACGCGCGCCTGTCGCGGCGGCAGTCATCCACCCCGGACATCCCGCGCGCGCACTGGATCGTCGAAGAGCTCGACCGGCGCACGTTCGGCGTGGTGCTCGACACGTCGGGCTCGATGGACCGCTACCTGCTCGGCAAAGCGCTCGGCGCGATCGCGAGTTACGGCGCCGCGCGCGACGTATCCGTCGTGCGGCTGGTGTTCTGCGACGCGCAGGCGTACGACGAAGGCTACTTCCCGATCGAGGAGATCGCGACGCGCGTGCGCGTGAAAGGCCGCGGCGGCACGGTGCTGCAGCCCGGCATCGACCTGCTGCAAACGGCACGCGACTTCCCGAGGGATGGACCCATCCTGGTGATCACCGACGGGTTCTGCGACGCGTTCACCATCCGGCGCGACCACGCGGTGCTCATGCCGGCGGAAGCACGGCTTCCATTCACGCCGCGCGGACCGATTTTCCGCATCCGCTGAGCTACGGTAAGCTCGACGCTGCGGCCGACCACGCGAACGGTGCCCCGTCAAGCGCGCCGATCAGGTCCGCCGGGTCGGCATAGACCGCGTCCGCCTCTCGCAGCGTCGCCGGGTCGTTGCCGCCGCACGACAGTGCCACGCACGCGACGCCGGCGCGGTGTGCCGCCTCGACGTCGTACTGCGTGTCGCCCACCATCACCGCGTCGCTCGCGGCGACGCCGGCTTTTTTCAGCGCCGCGCCGATGATGTCGGGATCGGGCTTGGAGTCCTGCGCGTCGTCGCCGGTGGCCGCGACGTCGACCAGCGGGCCCAGGTCGCCGCGCGCGAGCAATCCCTCGAGCTCCGATTTCTTTGCCGACGTCGCGATGACGACGCGCGCGCCCCGCGCGCGAACGACTTCGAGGAGCGCGCGCGCGCCGCGCGTCGGCGGGATCGTGTCGAGCTCGCGCTCTTTGAAGACGCGCTTGCGCGCTTCGCCGATCGCCTTGCCTTCCGGGCTGTCTTCCTCCAGGCCGGGGACGAGCTCAGGCAGCACCTTGTCGCCGCCCATGCCGATGAGCGGACGGACCCGTTCGAAGGGTATGGTGTACCCGGCTTCGGCGAGCGCCGCGACCCATGCGCGGGCGTGCTGGTCGTTGGAGTCGATCAGCGTTCCGTCGACGTCGAAGAGTACCGCTTTGGTCACGGGAACGCTCTACCCGCCGCCGAGCCCGCCGACCCAATCGAGGTGACCGTGTCCGATTCCAAGCCCGTCGTCGATCTCACCGCGCTGCTCGCGCGAGCGGCGGGTGCCGTCGGCGAGCGCGTCGGCATGAATCCCAACATCCTCTCGAAGCGCTCGCGGACGCTGCGCCCGCGCACGGCGGGCAAGAAGCGCACCCCGAGCGTCTGCCCTTACTGCGCGGTCGGCTGCGGCACGACGGTCTACAGCGACGGCGACACGATCGTCGACATCGAGGGCAATCCCGACTCGCCCATCAACGCGGGCACGCTCTGCCCGAAAGGCGCCGCGACGTACCAGCTCCACGTCAACCCCAACCGCTGGACCACCGTGCGCTACCGCGCGCCGTATGCAACCGAGTGGACGGACGTGCCGTACGCGTGGGCGATGGACCGCATCGCTGAGCGCATCAAGGACACGCGCGACCGCACCTTCACCGAGCACGACGAGCACGGCCGCCGCGTCAACCGCACGACCGCGATCGCATCGCTCGGCGGCGCGACGCTCGACAACGAAGAGAACTACCTCATCGCCAAGCTGTTCCGCAACGTCGGAACGCCCTTCATCGAGAACCAAGCTCGAATTTGACATAGCGCGACGGTGCCCGGTCTGGGCACCCTCTACGGTCTGGGCGGCGCGACGACGCACCTGATGGATCTGCAGCACGCCGATCTCATCGTGATCCAAGGCTCGAACTTCGCGGAGAACCATCCCGTCGGGTTCCGCTTCGCGCTGATGGCGAAGGAGCGCGGCGCGAAGATCGTCCACGTCGATCCGCGCTTCACGCGCACGAGCGCGCTTGCCGACCTGTACATCCCGATCCGGTCCGGGACCGACATCGCGTTCACCGGCGGCTTGATCAACTACGTGCTCTCAAACAATGCGTGGTTCGAGGAATACGTGCTGGCGTACACGAGCGCGCAGTTTCTCGTGCACCCGGATTTTCGCGACACCGAAGATCTCGACGGCATGTTCAACGGCTACGACCCGGCCACGCGCACGTACGACGCGAAGGCGTGGCGCTACGAGATCGACGAGTCGTCGGAGCCGTCCGGCGGGGGCGGGGACGCGTCCGTGCACGGCGGCGGCAAGCGCCCCAAGAAGGACCCGACGCTCCAGCACCCGCGCTGCGTGATCAACGTGCTCAAGCGCCACTATGCGCGCTACACGCCGGAGATGGTCGAGCAGATCACCGGCGCGCCGAAGGAGTCGTTCCTGAAGCTCGCGCGCCTGCTGGTAGAGAACAGCGGGCGCGAGCGCACCGCCGTCTACGCGTACGCGATGGGCTGGGCGCAGCACACGGTCGGCGTGCAGAACATCCGCGCCGCCGCGACGCTCCAGGCGCTGCTCGGCAACACCGGCCGTCCCGGCGGCGGGATCATGGCGCTGCGCGGGCACGCGTCGATCCAAGGGTCGACCGACATCGCGACGCTGTACGACAGTTTCCCGGGCTATCTCAAAGTCCCGACGCTCGAGAAAGACGAGGCGGACTTCGCGGCGTGGATCAAGGGCCACACGATGAACGCCGGGCGCTGGGCCGATTTTCCGAAGTTCGCGGTATCGTTTCTCAAAGCGTGGTACGGCGAGCACGCGACCGCGGCGAACGACTGGTGCTTCTCGCGCCTCCCGCTCAACACCGGTGACCATTCCGACTTGCCGATGTTCTTCGCGATGAAGGACGGCGACGTCGAAGGCATGCTCCTGTACGGCCAAAATCCGGCCGTCGGCGGGCAAAACGCGGCGTTACAGCGCGGTGCGATGGAACAGCTCAAGTGGCTGGTCGTGCGCGACATGTTCGAGACGGAGAGCGCGGCGTTCTGGAAGCGCGAGGGCGCGGACCCGCACGCGATCGGCACCGAAGTGTTCTTCCTGCCCGTCGCGGGCGTCGCCGAGAAGAGCGGGACGTTCACCAACACGATGCGCCTCGTGCAGTTTCACGAGAAAGCCGTCGAGCCGCCGGGCGACGCGCAAAGCGATCTCGCGTTCACCTACGAATTGGGCAAACGCCTCAAAGCGCTCTACGCCGGCTCGACGAACCCGCTCGACCGCCCGATCCTCGACGTGACGTGGGACTACGAGAGCAACGACGCGCGCGAGCGCGAGCGCGGCGAACCCGACGTCGAGAAGATCATGCGCGAGATCAACGGCTATCACGCCGAAACGGGCGCGCACCTGCGGGACTCGCACGAGCTCCGCGACGACGGCAGCACGGTGTGCGGCGCGTGGATCTACACCGGCATGTTCCCGGAGCCCGGGCGCAACCTCACGCGCCGCCGCAGCGCGGACCCGGCGAACTCCGCATCGCCGGAGTGGGCATGGTCGTGGCCCAACAACGTGCGCACGCTGTACAACCGCGCGTCTGCGGACCCGGCGGGCAAACCGTGGAGCGAGGGGAAGCGGCTGATCTGGTGGGACGAAACCGCCGGCCGCTGGGCCGGCGACGACGAGCCGAACTTTCCGGTGGAAACGGCGCCGTGGTACCGCGCCCCGGACGACGCGAAGGGCGAAGCGGCCGTCGACGGCGACGCGCCGTTCGCGATGCTCGAGTACGGCCGCTCCGAGATCTTCGGCGTGAACGGCACCTCCGACGGCCCGATGCCCACGCACTACGAACCGCGCGAGTCGCCGGTCGGCAACGCGCTGTATCCGAACGTGCAGTACAATCCGGTCCTCAAGGAATGGCGCCGGCGCGACAATCCGTATCACGCGATCGGCGACCCGAAATATCCGTACGTCATCACCACGTACCGCCTCACCGAGCACCACGCGTCCGGCGTGATGAGCCGGCAGCTGCCCTGGCTGGCGGAATTGCAGCCCGCCGCGTTCTGCGAGATCTCACCGGAGCTCGCGGTGGAAAAGAGCATCCGCAACGGCGAGTGGGTGACCGTGGAGACTGCGCGCGGGGACATCGAGGCGCGCGCGCTCGTAACCGGCCGCATGACGCCGGTCCGCCTTGGCCCAGGGCGCTTCGTGCACCAGATCGGGATCCCGTACCACTTCGGCTACGAAGGCGAAGTGCGCGGCGACTCGGCGAACGATCTGCCGCCGCTCGTCGCCGACCCCAACGTCACGATCCACGAAGGCAAAGCGTTCACCGGCAACATCCGGCCCGGCCGCCGCAGCGCGTTCAGCGCCGGCACCCCGGAGGTCACGCCCGTCCCCGAGAGCGAGCAGACGCCGTTCGGCAACCCGCAACACCCCGGCCCCGTCCGAGGCCCCGGCTACCACGGCGGCAC
>JALZBE010000336.1 GCA_030947665.1 Vulcanimicrobiota bacterium
GTACATGCTTGCGCTCGCAGACGACGACCAAGCGCCCGCGATCGCGCTCGGCGAGGCGAACTTCGGCGCGTACCCGATGGTGAACGGGCGCACGCGCCTGGAGACGCGCTTCGATGGCGACGCCGGCGCGTTCGACCGCGTGCACGGCGCGGTCGGCCGGCGCTACCATGCGGAGGACGCGCTCGATGCGGGCCTCGTCACCGTCGCGCCCGACGAGCTCGACTGGGACGACGAGATCCGGCTCGCGCTCGAAGAGCGCGCATCGCTCTCGCCCGACGCGCTGACCGCGATGGAAGCGAACCTTCGTTTTCCGGGCGCGGAGACGCCGGAGACGAAGATCTTCGGCCGGCTCTCGGCTTGGCAGAACTGGGTGTTCTACCGCCCCAACTCCACCGGCGAGACCGGTGCACTCAAACTCTTCGGCAGCGGCACCAAACCGCGCTTCGACCAGGAACGGGTCTGACCACATGGCGATCGATTACGCGGAACGCATCCCCAACAACGTCGAGCTCTCGTCGAACCGCACCCTGCAGCGCGCGCTCGAGCACTGGCAGCCGGCGTTCTTGTCGTGGTGGAAAGAGATGGGCCCGACCGACTTCAACGCCGCCGACGTCTACTTGCGCACGGCGATCTCCGTCGACGCGAAGGGCTGGGCAAACTACGACTACGTCCGCATGCCGGAATATCGATGGGGAATTTTCCTGGCGGAGCCGGAGACGGATCGCCGCGTCGGGTTCGGCGACGACTTCGGCAAACCGGTATGGCAGCAAGTCCCCGGCGAGTACCGCAGCACGCTGCGCCGGCTGATCGTCACGCAAGGCGACACCGAGCCCGCTTCGGTCGAGCAGCAGCGCCTGCTGGGTCACACCGCTCCGTCGCTGTACGACCTGCGCAATCTGTTCCAGGTCAACGTCGAGGAAGGCCGTCATCTCTGGGCGATGGTGTACCTGCTCCACGCGTACTTCGGGCGCGACGGCCGCGAGGAAGCCGAAGAGCTGCTCGCGCGCCACTCGGGCGACGCCGACAAACCGCGCATCCTGCAAACATTCAACGAGCCGATCTCCGACTGGCTATCGTTCTTCATGTTCACGTTCTTCACCGACCGCGACGGCAAGTTCCAGCTCAAATCATTCGCGGAGTCCAGCTTCGACCCGCTCGCGCGCACGTGCCGCTTCATGCTGACCGAGGAAGCGCACCACATGTTCGTGGGCGACACCGGCATCTCGCGCGTCGTCAAGCGCACGCTCGAAGTCATCAAAGAGCTGGGCACCGACGAACCCGGCGCGATCCGCCGCGCGGGCGCGATCGACTTGCTCACCATCCAGCGCTATTTGAACTTCTGGTTCAGCTCGTCGCTCGATCTCTTCGGCTCCGAAGCGTCGTCGAACGCCGCCGCGTACTTCGCGCAAGGGATCAAAGGCCGGCCGGACGAGAAGAAATATCCCGACCACGTCCTGCGCGACGCTGCGTTCGAGCTCGCCGTTCCGGACGGTGCGGGCGGCGTGCGTGCCGAGAGCGTCCCGCTGCGCAACGCGATGAACGAGGTCGTGCGCAACTCCTACGTCGAGGACTGCATGCGCGGTCTGACGCGCTGGAACAAGCTGATCGAAGCCGCCGGCCACGCATTCCGCTTCACGCTGCCGAGCACGCGCTTCCGCCGCACGATCGGCAACTGGGCCAACGTGCCGACCGATGTGGCGGGCGAACCGATCGCCCAGGCGGAGTACGACGCGCGCATCGCATCGTGGCTGCCCAGCGACGACGACCGCGCGTTCATCACCAGCCTGATGCACCGCGTCGTCGAACCGGGTAAGATGGCCGCCTGGATCGCGCCGCCGGAGAAGGGCATCAAAGACCGCCCCGTCGACTACGAATACGTCCGGCTTGCCTGATTCACGCCGGCCGTTGCAAGGCCGCACGCACGTCACGCGCACGCGCGTGCGCTTCGGTGAGACGGACGCGGCCGGCATCGTGTTCTACCCGACGTTTTTCGTCTGGTTCGACGTCGGCATGAGCGGGTTGCTGCGCGCCGCACTCGGCGGCGAGCTGACCGACGTGCACGGCCGCCCGCGGTTTCCGGTGCCGATCGTAGAGGCCGGCGCGCGGTTCGTCGCGCCGCTCCACTTCGACGACGCGATCGCTGTCCGCTCGACCGTCACCGAGATCGGCACGAGCTCGCTGCGCATCGAGCACGCCGTGCTGCGCGAGGACGTCGAGGTCGCGCGCGGCTTCGAAGTTCGCGTTCTCATCGAACCGCGTGAAGACGGCCGCATCGCGGCGGCGCCGCTGCCGCCCGAACTGCGCGCCGCGCTGGCCGATCCGGCAACGACGGAAGACGGCGCTTGACGACGCCGCCGGCTACGCCGGGCTGATGCTCTGCGGATAGTTGAAGACGTTGTTCGGGTCGAAGCGCTTCTTCACACGCCGCAGCTCCGCGGCATTGTCGCCGAAGTACCGCGCTTCCCAGTCGGTCAAGTTCAGATCGCAGTAGTTGCGGTAGCTCGCGTTCGTGCCGATGTGCGGATCGATCGCGTCGAACGTATCGCGCAGCCAGGTCTGCGAGGCCAACGCATCCTTGGGGTCGATCCAGTACGCCTGATACTGCACGGTGTAGGTCATGTCACGGTGGACGAACGCCGTCGCATCCTTCTTGCGGTCGTTGATCGCGCCGCCGAACGTGTCGAACTGCACGACGTACAGCAAATGCGGCGGCACGTCGGCGTGCATCCGCGCGACGAGCGCGTCGATCCCGGCCTCGTTCAGCTCCCCGCGGCCGAGGCTCGACGCCATCTTGAAGCTTTCGTGCTGCGCGTCGTCGCCGCCGCCGGCCTCCGCCGCGTCCAGCACGGACATGGTGTGCAGCGGCGACACCGACGACTTGCGCGGTGGCGGCAGCGGGCGGTCGCCGTCGAGGATCGGGGCGAGGTCCTTGCGCGTGGCGGCCGCGTCGCCGAACCGCTGGCCGGCCAACGTGATGATCCCGCCCGGCTTCCCGGCCGCGCGAAACAGTGCCGTCGCGAACATCTCGTTCGACGGGTTCCAGCGCGTGAAGCGCGCCGCGAGCTCGCGCGCCGTGTCGTCGCTCGGATCCCAGGAATAGCTGAACGTCGTCACCTGCTCGGTGATCGGGACGAGCTCGAACTCGAACTCGGTCACGACACCGAAGTTTCCGCCGCCGCCGCCGCACGTCGCCCACAGCAGGCGGTCGGGGTCCGAGTCGCGCGTCGCTTCCTGCGGCGTTCCGGTCCCGTCGACCATGCGCACACGCACGAGCTTGTCGCAGAACATCCCGTACTTGCGGCTGATCAAGCCGAACCCGCCGCCGGTGACGAGCCCGGCGACGCCGACCGTGCCGCAGCTGCCGCCCGGCAGCGTCATGCCGAGATCGCCGAGCACGTGATAGAGCGTGCGCAGCGGCGTACCGGGACCGACGACCGCTCGCGTGCGATCCGGTGAGACGCTCACGCAATCGAGCCGGCTGGTGTCGATCACGAGGCCTTTGGCGTTGAGCGAGAAGCCCTCGTAATCGTGCATGCCGCTTCGCATACAGATCTGCCGGCCGTTCGCGATGCCGTACTTCACGGCGTTGACGACGTCGGTCTCACCGTAACAGTAGACGATCTCGGCAGGCCGGAAATCGAGGCGGGCGTTGTAATTCTGCCGCGCTCGTTCGTATTCGTCGCCGGACGCCGGCGTCACGACGTGCCCGCTCAGCTGCGGTGCACTCGGCGCGCTCGCGGCGGCTGTGCCCAACGGCGGATGACTGCGGCGCTCCGGGAGCAGCTCGGTTCGTATATGTCTCGCCCACATCCCGAGCGAGTTCGCTTGCCTTGCTCAAATCCCCGCACGGAGCGGCGCGCCGAAGCGCGAAGTTCGCGCGATGCCGTTCGATCCGTCGCTTCTGCTGTTCGTCCCCGCCGACCGCCCCGACCGCTTCGGCAAAGCGCTCGCGTCGGACGCGACCGGCGCGATCCTCGACCTCGAAGACGCCGTCGCCCCCGACCGCAAAGCGTACGCGCGCGATCAGGTGCGCGCGTTCCTCGACGCGCACGAAGAGCTGGAGCGCGTGGCGGTGCGCGTGAACCCGGGCGATTCGCCGGACGGCCGCGCGGATCTCGCGATGCTCGCCGGCGCGCGCCGCATCGGTGCCTTGGTCATCCCGAAGGTGGGCAGCGTCGCGGACTGCACGCGCATCTCGGACC
>JALZBE010000337.1 GCA_030947665.1 Vulcanimicrobiota bacterium
AGAGCCGGGCGGGCGTCACGCGGCCGACCGAAACGTCCAATACTTGTTGACGAAGAAGTTGACCACGATGCCCGAGAGCGTCGCGAGGAACCAGGTGCGGTGGCCATGTCCGAACGCCAGCGGCGGGGGAGCCACCAGCGCCGATATGATGAGGCCGACCACCAGTGCCATCACGGAGACGCTGAGGAACTGAATCCCTTCCTTCGCAGGGTGCTGCGTCGAGCGGAACGTCCACACGCGATTGAGGAAATAGTTCGAGACACCACCAGCGAGGAACGCCACCGAGTAGATTGCGTAGTATGGCCCGGCCGCGTTGTAATCAACGCCGGCCCGTTTGAGAAGCACCTGCAGCAGCGTGAACAGAACGAAGTTCACCAGGAACCCGGACGCGCCGACGATCCCGAACTTGACGAACTGCCGCACCCCGCGCCGGTTGCGCACACGGTGGAACAGGTTCGTCTGCGGGGCGCTCTCCGGGGCGCTCATGCGACCCAGTACCAGTCGGCGAACAGCACGGTGAACAGCCCCAGCAGCGGTAAGGAGAAGGCGACGTACGCGTTCTGGAACGTCGGGCGCGAGCCCCACAGCCCGAACAGCGCGAACATCGGGAACAGCACGAGCGCGAAGCGCGGCATGCTCATCAGGCTCGCGGTGCACATCGGGATCAGGATCGAGAGCGCCATGTACACCACGTACGACAGCCGCAGCCGCCGGAAGCCGACCGCCAGCACGACCACCATCAGCACCGTGAACGCCAGCTCGAGGCTCTCGTTCGCGACGGTCTGCGTGGTATGCGCGGTCGCGATCTTATGCACGGTGTTCGACAGCGACACCCACGGCGGCGCCAAGTAGCGGCCCCAGTGCGACTGCACGTGCGTGAAGCGCAGCGGGTCGCCGTTGATCACCCACAAGTACGCCATGTACGCGGCCAGGCCGAGCGGGACGAGCGCCATCCCGATCAGCGGCTTCACCACGTCGTCGACCCAGTAGCGGAAGAAGCCGCGCCCGCCCTCGCGCGCCGCGATCACCCACTCGATGAACAGCGGCGCGGCGAGCAAGACCCCTTCGGAGCGCGACAGCGCGGCGAAGAATCCGAAAAGGCCCGCTGTCAGCCAGCGCCGCTCGCGCACGTAGTAGAACGACGCGACCGTCAGGAACAGGAACAGCGACTCGCTGTACACCGCCGAGAAGAAGATCGCCGTCGGAAAGATCGACACGAAGAACGTCGCGCGCTGCGCGACGTGGCGGTTGTACTCGTGCTCCACCAGCTTGTAGAGATAGAGCAGCGCCAAGAAGCTGGCGACGTTCGAAACCACCAGCCCGGCGACCAGCTGCGAGCCGGTGAAGCCGCCGACGAGCCAGATCAGCAGCGGATACAGCGGAAAGAACGCGGGCTCGGTGCCGAAGTAGCCGTGCCCTGCGATACGCAGATAGTGCTCGGCGTCCCAGCGCCCCCACACCGCCAGCAGCGGGTTGTCCGACGCCGCGTAGTGCACGCCCGGCCGCTGGCCGATCACCATCGCGGCGAGCTCGGCGATCGCGATCATCGGCAGCCGCGTCATGATGAACGTCAGCGCGACGTCGCGGACGGTCCGGTTGAACCGCGCCGCCACGACGAGCTTCGCCAGCACGAAGCCGCCGAGCGCGAGCGCCGCCGCGCGGCCGGTCCCGTTCGCGACGCTCGGGGCCAGCAGCGTCCCCCACAGCAGCACCAGCGACGACCACGACAGCGCGTCGTACTGCAGCGCGGTGATCTCGTCGACCCGGGCGCGGCGCGCGAAGTAGTGGCCGTAGGCGATCCAGCCCGCATACGTCGCCGTGACCCCGGCCACCAGCGCGAGCAGAAAGCTGAGCTCGAGGAACAAGCCGCCGTGCGGGCCGCGCAGCGCGAGCGCGTACCAAAGGTAGAATCCGAGGCTGAAGCCGGCGATGCCCACGGCGATGACGGCCGGGCGGCCGACGGCGGCGACGAACACGGCTGGTTTGGATCGGACGGCGTTCCCGACGAGGGCGAGATCCACGGTCCGGCTGGTTCAGCTGCCGAAGGTCGTGAGCCTGTCAGTGATCGCCCTGAGCCTGTCGCAGGGCGGAACCGTCCGCTTCGTACGACGTGTCCACATACATGGGGCTTCTCGGCCCCAAGGAGCAAAACGATTCCGAATCGATTCGACCTGATCGTCGTCGGGGCCGGGAGCGGCGGGTACGCCGCCGCCCGCACCGCCAGGGACCTGGGCGCCGCCGTCGCGCTGGTCGACCACGGACCACTGGGCGGGCTGTGCATCCTGCGCGGCTGCATGCCGTCCAAGACGCTGCTGGCGACCGGCGACCTGCTCCACGAGATCCGCACGGCCGGCCAGCTCGCGGTGCACGCCGGCGAACCCGCGCTCGATTATCGCGCGCTTGCGGAGCGCAAGCGGACCCTCGTCGCCGGTTGGGCCGACTACCGCATCGCCGGGATCGAGACGTTCCCCGTGTTCGCGGGCGCCGCGCGGTTCGAGACGCGCACCACGCTGCGCGTGGGTGACGAGGTGCTCTACGCACCGCGGTTCGTCATCGCGACCGGCAGCAGCGTCGCGCCCGCCGCGGTCCCGGGCTTGCGCGAGGCCGGCTTCATCGACAGCGACGCGGCGCTCGACCTGGACGCGCCGCCCAAGTCGCTGATCGTGCTGGGCGGCGGCTACGTCGGCAGCGAGCTGGGCCAGTTCTTCCACCGCGCGGGCGTGCCGACGACCATTGTCCTGCGCTCGAAGCATCTGTTGTCCGGTGAGGATCACGACGTCGGCCTCGGCCTCACCGAGTACTTCCGCGAAGAGGGCATTCGCGTTGAGCTCGGCGCGCAGGTCCACCGCGTGAGCGTGCGCGACGACGGGATGAAGGTCGTGCACTACACCCAGGCCGGCGGCGAGCACGAGGTCGCGGCGCACGAGATCTTCTACGCGCTCGGCCGCGTGCCGAACGTCTGCGGCCTCGACCTGGACAATGCCGGCGTGGAGCACCACGACGTCACCGGCATCCCCGTCGACGACACGCTGCGCACGTCCAACCCGGACATCTACGCGGTCGGCGACGTCACCGGGCAGTATCTCCTCGTGCACATCGCGATCCAGCAGGGCGAGATCGCGGGCCGCAACGCGGCGACCGGCGCGCGCGAGCGGATCGACTACTCGCTGAGCAAGACGCACACCGTGTTCACCGATCCGCAGGTCGCGGTCGTCGGGAAAACCGAGCGCGAGCTCGAGGCCGCCGGCATCGAGTTCATCCGCGCGACGTATCCGTTCAACGATCACGGTAAAGCCGTCGCGATCGGCAAGACCAAGGGCTTCGTGAAGATGATGGCGGCGCCGAGCGACGGGCGCATCCTCGGCGCGGCGATCCTGGGCCCGAATGCGTCCGACTTGATCGAACCGCTCATCGTCGCGATGGCGTACGGCGCGACGGTGCAAGACTACGCGCGCATCCCGCACCTGCACCCGACGCTCGTCGAGATCCTCACCTATCCCGCCGAAGAGCTCGCCGAACAGGTCCGCACCGCACCGTCGCTGGCAGTCGCAAAATAACCATGCACGCGGCGCTGGTGCAGTTCAAGCCGCGCAAGGGCGACTTCGCCGCGAACCTGGCCGCGATGCGCGACGTGTTCGCGCAGCTCGCAACCGCATCCGACGCGCCCGAGCTCATCGTGTTCCCCGAAGCCGCGCTGACCGGATATTTTCTGGAAGGCGCGGTGTACGAGCTCGCGCTCGACGCCGCAGCGATGGCGCAGCGCGTCGACGAGCAGTGGCGCGCATCGGGTGCGACGCGGCCGTGCGACATCGTGACCGGCTTCTACGAGAACGTCGCGGGGACGTTTCACAACAGCGCGCTGTACGTGCGCTGCGGCGAGCCGGGCGGCCCGCGCATCGTGCACGTCCACCGCAAGATGTTCTTGCCGACGTACGGCGTGTTCGACGAGGAGCGCTTTCTCACGCGCGGGCGACGCCTGTCGGTGTTCGATACGCCGTTCGCCACGGCGGCGATGCTGATCTGCGAGGATGCGTGGCATGCGATCATGCCCACGGTCGCGGCGCTCAAGGGCGCACGCCTGATCATCATCCCCAGTGCGTCACCGGGGCGCGGGCTGTGCGGCGACGACGAGCTGGAAAGCAACGTGCGCTGGAAAGCGATCCTGTCGTCGGCCGCCGCGGAGCACGGGGTGTACGTGCTG
>JALZBE010000338.1 GCA_030947665.1 Vulcanimicrobiota bacterium
CGCGGGTACAGCGGAGAAGAACCGGTTCCTGAGCGCCTTGGCGCCGATGACGCGCGCGCTCTTCGAGTCGCGCATGACGGCGCACGGCGGCGGGATCGGCGACGTGCTGCAGCCGCCGGACAGCGAGATCGACGCGATATGGTTCCCGTTCTCGGGGATCGTCTCAACGCTGCGCCCCCTCGAGGGCGATACGAACGTCGAGGTCGACGTCACCGGCGCGGAGGGCTTCCTCGGCATCGAGCTCGTGCTCGGAACGCGCACGACGCCGGATACGTGGATCGTGCAGTCCCCGGGACGTTTCGGGCGGCTCGACGCGCAGGTTTTCCTCGACGCGCTCGAGCGGGACGCTAGCTTGCGCGAATCCGGGCGCCGCTACCTCGCCGCGGCGCGCGCGATCCGCGGCCAGTGGGTGGCATGCAACGCCCGGCACACGATCGAGCAGCGGCTCGCGAAGTGGCTGCTCTCGGCACGCGACCGCGTCGGGGACGAGATTCAGATCACCCAGGACATCGTCGCGATGATGCTCGGCGTCCGCCGCGCGAGCGTGGTGACCGTGCTCGGGCGGTTCGTGGACGAAGGCCTCGTCGCGCACGGTTACGCGCGCGTGCGGATCGTCGACGACGCGCGGCTGGAGGCCGTGTCGTGCCCGTGCTACGCGCGAGCGGTGGAGTTCTTGCGGATCGGGCTCGCGGCCGCATAGTCGACCCCCGCGGTCGCGAGATCGGCGCGCATCGCGGCCGAGATCGCATCCCACGCCGCCTCGCGCGCTTTCTCGGCCCCACGCCGCGCGCGCGCGCCGTCGCCGCTGCGCGCGCGTTCGACCATGGCGACGAACTCAGCGCGGTCGCGTGCAACGTACACCACGTCACCGTGATCGGCGACGACATCGGGTACCGCCGTGCTCACGACGGGCCGGCCCGCGGCGAAATACTCCAGCGTCTTGGTCGGCGAGATGTTCTCCGTGTGCTCGTTGAGCGCGAACGGCATCAGCGCGACGTCGATGCCCGCAAGCAGCGCCGGCAGCTCATCGTACGGGCGTTTGCCCAAGTAGACGATGTTCGCGCGGCGCGGTAGAATCGCTTCGTCGATCTTGACGACGGGCCCGATCATCGCGACGGTCGCGCCGGGGTTCGCCGCGGCGAGCGCATCGACGAGCTCGAGGTCGACGCGCTCGTCGATCACTCCGGCGTACCCGAACACCGGGCCGGCGCCAAACGGGATCAGATCGGTGTGCGGCGGCATGGAGAGAGCGCGCGCGAAATGCGCGACGTCGACCCCGCTCGGATAACAGCGCGCGTTGCGCGTGCGGCCCACCACGCTGCGAAACAACGATCGCCCGCCGGTGAACACGACGCCGGCGCGCCGCAACAATTCGCGTTCGCGCGTCGCGATGCGCGGATCGGCGTGCGCGAACTTCGCCAGCTCGTCCATCTTGTCGAACACCAGCGGCGCGCCGGGGAAGGCGTCGGCGAGTGCGAGCATCATCGGCGTGTAGAGCCAGACGAGCGCGCGCCGGTCGCCGGCGAGCGCGCGCACGGTCGAAACCGAACGATCGTCGAGCGCATCGGTCGCGGGCGCGATTCGTCGCGGCGTGATGATCGTCAACCCGTCGCTGCGCTCGATCGCATCGTCGTCATGGCCGGCGGCGAGCGGTTCTTCCAGAACGATCACCGGGATGTCGCGCGCGATCCGCGCCAGCAGGTGGTTGGGGCGCTGCCATACGCCGTGCCAGCGCAAGTGCAATCCGGCGACGACGACTTCGACCGATTCGTGCGGGATGGACCGTCTCCTTAGCAGTGCAGGAAGCGAGCTTGCATAGCCACCGATTTCCCCGGGGTATACAGAGCGTACCCCAGCGAGGGACCTCTCAAAGTTCCGCAGTGTCCTGCGGGGGACGTTTTCCATTGTCGTACGATTATCTCGTCGTCGGTGCGGGCTTGGCCGGCAGCACGATCGCGGAGCGGCTTGCGAGCCAGCTCGACGCGAGTGTGCTGGTCATCGACAAGCGACCGCACGTTGCAGGCAACACGCACGACCCGCTCGATGAAAACGGGCTGCGCTATCACCGCTACGGACCGCACATCTTTCACACCAACGCGCAGCACGTGGTGGACTATCTGAGCGCGTTCACGCGGTGGCTGCCGTACGAGCACCGCGTGCTCGCGCGTGTCGACGGTGAGCTCGTACCGATCCCGATCAACCGCACGACGATCAACCGCCTCTACGAGCTCGACCTGGACGAGCGCGGCGTCGCGGCGTTCCTCGCCGCGCGAGCCGAGCCGCTCGCGCGCATCGACAACTCGGAACACGCGATCGTCGCGCGCGTCGGGCGCGAGCTGTACGAGAAATTCTTCCGCGGATATACGCGCAAGCAGTGGGGCCTCGACCCGGCCGAGCTCGACGCGACCGTGTGCGGGCGCATCCCGACGCGCACCGGCGACGACGACCGGTACTTCACCGACAGCTTTCAGGCCATGCCGGCCGGCGGCTTCACCGCGATGGCGGGCGCGATGCTCGGCCATCCGCGGATCGAAGTCGTCACCGGGTGCGACTTCGCGTCGGTCTCGGACCGCGCGTCGTTCAACCACCTGATCTACACCGGGCCGATCGACGAGTACTTCGAGTACAAGTTCGGGAAGCTCCCGTACCGCTCGCTGCGGTTCGAATTCGAGACGCGCGACGTCGCCTGGGTGCAGCCCGTCGGCTGCATCAACGAGCCGGACGCGGCGATTCCGTTCACGCGGACGACGGAGTACAAGCACCTGACCGGCCAACAGCACGCCAAGACGATCTTGAGCCGTGAGTACCCCAGCGCGGAGGGCGATCCGTACTATCCGATCCCGCGCCCGGACAATCGCGAGCTCTACCGCAAGTACGCGACGCTCGCGGCGGCGCAGCGCCACGTCACGTTTGCCGGCCGGCTCGCGGAGTACAAGTACTTCAACATGGATCAAGTCGTCGCGTCGGCGCTGCTGACGTTCGACGACATCGCGCGCACGGCGGCGGTCGCATCGTAAGTGCGGCATCATCCCGAGCCCGTCGAGCGGGTTGATCCTGAGCCTGTGGAAGTGTGGGCGTCGCCGGAGCCGACGGTCGCTCGCGTCGCGCCCGACCGGTGGCGCGACCAGCTGCACGAGACCGGACACGACGTGCGCGAAAGCGACATCGACCTGATCGCGCGGCTCGGCGTGCGCGCGACGCGCTATCCCGTGCTGTGGGAGAACGTCGCGCCGTACGACGCGCAATCGCGCGACTACCGCTGGGCGGCTCGGCGCCTTGGCGCGCTCGCCGACCGCGGTGTCGAACCGATCGTGACGCTGCTGCACCACGGCAGCGGCCCGGCGTACACGAGCCTGGTCGATCCGGCGTTCCCGCGGTTGTTCGCGGACTACGCGGCCGCGACGGCGCGCCGCTTTCCGTGGGTGACGCGCTGGACGCCGATCAACGAGCCGCTCACGACGGCGCGCTTCTCGACGCTCTATGCCGTCTGGTATCCGCACGCGTTCTTCGACGACGCCGCGTTCGGGCGCGCGATCGTGAACGAGGCGCTCGCGATCGCGTACGCGACGGAACGCATCCGCGACATGATCCCCGGCGCTCGCTTTCTGCTGACCGAGGATCTGCAAAGCTTCACCGCCGCCGACGAGGGCGTCGAGCCGTACGTCGCGCACAAGCGCGAGCGAACGTACCTCTCGTGCGAACTGCTGCAAGGCCGCATCGCCGACGGGCACCCGATGCACCGCTACCTCGTCGAGCGGTGCGGGATCCCGCCCGCCGAGCTACGGCAGCTCGAGCGACGTCCGCAGCCGCCCGACGTGGTGGGCTGGAACTACTACCCCAACTCCGAGCGCTGGCTCGAGAGCGACGGCGCCGGCCACCGCAACCTCAACCTCGTGGACGTCGCGCCGGAGCGGCTCGACATGCGGCCGCTCCTGCGCGCGGCGCACATGCGGCTCGGCCTGCCCTTCGCCCTCTCCGAGGTGCATGTGCCGGGCAACGAGCGGGAGCGGGCGCGCTGGATGCTCCAGCGCTTCGGCGACATGGTCGCCGTGCGGTCCGAGGGTGTGCCGCTCCTCGCCTTCGGTGCGTGGGCCGCGTTCGGGCTGGTCGACTGGGCGTCGTTGCTAAGCCGGGCCGACCAGGTCCGCGAGGACGGCATCTACACGTGCGCCGGGCCGCGCAGCCGCCCCGAGCGCACCCT
>JALZBE010000339.1 GCA_030947665.1 Vulcanimicrobiota bacterium
CGTCGAGCTTGCGAATCCCCACCGTCGTGGCGAAGTCCGGCCCGAGCACCGCGTTGATGTGCGAGTACGCCGTCGCGACGTCCAGCTTGAGCGCGTCGAGCGCGGCCTGGTGCTGCTCGAACGGCGGCTGCAGCGAGCCGCCGATCGCGAAGGTCGCGCTGAACACGCGCTCGCGAATGCGGTCCGGCCGGCCGATCGAGTCCTCATCGTGCAGCGAGTTCGACGTCAGCTCGTCGCGCAGCGCAATGAGCTTCGCGCGCTCCGCCGGCGGCGGCGATTTCTTCAGCCGCGCGGTGATCTCGTTGAGCGCGCGATCCAAACCGTCGATCCAGCGGAACCCCGTCGCGAGGTAGGTGTGCCGTACGACGCGCTGCTCCGCCGTCCACGGGCTGAACGGATCGTCCGCGAGCGTGAACGGCTGGTCGAAAATCTTGCCGTCGACGTGCAGCCGCGCCGTGTACTTGCCGGGCAGTGCCTCGGGACCCGTGCCGGGACCGGAGTTCTGGAAGCTCGTGCCGAGCCAGCGCGTCGGACCGTCTTCGTTGCCGTCCCACGTGATGCGGTTGAGGCCCACGTCGTTGCTGACGTAGTATTTCGCGCGCTCTTCCTTCGGCGGATCGGCTTTATCGAACGGCACTTGACCGCGCAGCGTGCGCACGGGCTTGCCGCTCGCGTCGGCGATCTCGAACCACGGGCGCTCTTTGGCTTTGGTGCGCTGGTAGAACGTCAGCACCGCCCCGCCCGGCGCGTTCGGCCCGGAGAAATTGTTCGCCGGCAGCGAGTTGCCGTCGCCCGTCTCGATCGACGGCCAGCCCGCCCACAGCACGGCGTCGCGAACTGGGAAAAACTGCACGCCCGCGCGCCGCGCGGCGGCGAGCTGCTGCAACGCCGAAAGATCGTCGAGCACGAAGAAGCCGCGGCCGTGCGTCGCGACGAGCAGATCGTTCGCCGACGGGTGGACGTGGATGTCGTACACCGGCACGACGGGGAAGCCGGCTTGCAGGCGCTCCCAGCGGCCGCCGCGGTCGTACGAGATCCACAGCGCGTTCTCGGTGCCCGCGTAGAGCAGATTCGGCTCGCGCAGATCCTGCCGCACCACGCGCACCGGCGCGTCGAGCGGCAAGTTCGCCGCGATCGAACGCCACGTCGCGCCGTAGTCGTCGGTCACGAACGCGTACGGGCGGCGGTCGCCCAGATCGTGGCGGTCGAGCAGCGTGAACGCCGTGCCCGCGGCGTACGGGCTGGCTTCGATCACCTCGACGCGCCCGTATTTCGGCCAGCTCGCCGGCGTGACGTTGGTCCAGTGCGCGCCGCCGTCGCGGGTGAGATGGATGAGCCCGTCGTCGGTGCCCGCCCACATGAGGTTCGCGTCTTTCGGCGACGGCGCGAGCGCGAGCGTCGTATCGTAATACTCCGCACCGGACACATCGAGGTTGATCGGGCCGCCCGAGTTGCGCTGATGTTCTTTCTCGTTGCGCGTGAGGTCGGGGCTGATCGGCGCCCAGTGCCGGCCGCGATCGCTCGTCTTGAACACGACGTTGCCGCCGAAGTACGCCACGTGCCCGTCCTGCGGCGAGAACGCGAGCGGCGCGTTCCAGTTGAAGCGGTATTTCGACTCCGCGTACGACGTCGCCGACGTGAACACGTCGCGCGGGAACGGCGACACGTCGACGCTCTGGCGGGCCTTCTGGTCGTAGATGCCGAGCACGCCGTCCTGCGTGTTCGTCCACAGAAAATTTGGATCGAGGGGATCGGGGATCGCGTACATTCCGTCGCCGCCCGCGATCGCGAACCAGTCGCGATTGAGGAGGCCGATGCCGTTGCGCGACGTCGTCGGCGCGCACCACGAACTGTTGTCCTGCAGCCCGCCGCAGATCAAGTACGGTTTCTCGTCGGAGAAGCCGACGTGGTAGATCGCCGCGAGCGGGATGCGGTCCAGAAACGCCCACGAGTCGCCGCCGTTGCGGCTGAGGATCACGCCGCCGTCGTTGCCTTCGATGATGCGCGTGCCGTCGGCCGACCACCACAGCGCGTGATTGTCCACGTGCACGGCACCGGTCTGGTGCTTCCAGGTGCGCCCGCCGTCTTTCGAAAGCGTGAGGTACATCGAGACCGCGATCACGCGCTTCTCGTTGCGCGGGTCCACCGCGAGGTGGCTGAAATAGAACGGCCGCTGTTCGGGAAGCGTGTTGCTCGACACGAGCTGCCACGAGTCGCCGCCATCGTCGGAGCGCCAGATCGTTCCCTGCTTCGATTGCACCACGGCATACACGCGCTTCGGATCGCTCGGCGCGACCGCGACGCCGATACGCCCCAGCGTGTCGGTCGGAAACCCGTGCCCGACGATCTTTGACCACGTGCGGCCTCCGTCGCGCGAGCGGTAGAGCCCGTCGGCGGGGCCGCCGCTGGTCGCGATCCACGGCCGGCGCCGGAACTGCCAGATCGCCGCGAAAACCGTCCGCGGGTTTTTCGGATTCCACGCGAGGTCGGCCGCACCGCTGGCGGGTCCGACGTACAGCGTCTTGTTCCACGTGCGGCCGCCGTCGTCGGTCACGTAAACGCCGCGCGCGCTGCTGTCCTTCCACGGATCGCCGAGCGCCGCGACGATCGCACGCTTCGCATTTTTCGGATCGACCAAAATCTTCGCGATGTTCGACGTGTCGTCGAGCCCCGCGTGCGTCCAGTGCTTCGCACCATCGCGCGTGAGCCACACCCCGTCGCCGTAGGACACGTCGTTGCGCGGGTTCGACTCGCCGGTGCCGACCCACACCGTCTTGTCGTCGCCGGCCGCGATCGCGATCGCGCCGATCGCGCCGAACTTCGACGCGCCGGTCCACACCGACTGGAACGACGAGCCTCCGTCGCTCGATTTGAACACGCCGCCGCCCGCGCCGCCGACGTAGTACAGCGCAGGATCGCGATCGCTGCCGGCGACCGCCGGCACGCGCCCGCCCGACGTCGCGGGGCCGATTGCGCGGAACTTCACGCCGTCCGTATCCGGTCCGGGCGACGCGCTAGGCGTCGGCTTCGCGCCGGGCTTGCGCGGCGTCTCCGGCGCCGTGCTGCCGGCCGGTGCCGCGGCGAGCGGCGCGAACGTGAAGGAAAGCCCCGTCGCGAACAGCACGGCGGCGGCGAAGAGTGGTCGGGTACGCATCACGAGCGTGCTTCCGATTGCGCGCCGCCGTTCCCCGCCCGAACCTTCGGTAGGGGCAGGACCGCCGGCGGGGTAAGCTTGCCGCGATGGCGACGACGACCGCGAAAGCTCCCGCGCTCTCCCGCGACCAGTTGCTCAAGCTCTACCGCGACATGGTGACGCAGCGAGCGGTCGACACCCGCGGCTTTCAGCTGAACCGGCAAGGGAAGATCGGCATCGCGATGGGCTCGGAGGGCCACGAAGCGGTGCAGGCCGGCACCGGGCTCGCGTTCGAGCGCGGCAAGGATCTGCTGTATCCGTACTATCGCAACACGGGCATCATCCTCGCGTGCGGCTTTCCGCTCACCGATCTCTTCCGCTCGCAGCTCGCGCGCGCGAAGGACACCACCGGCGGCCGTTCGATCATCAACCACGTCACGGCGCGGGAGCTCGGCATCGCGTCGATCTCGTCGATCATCGCGGCGCAGTGCACGCACGCCGTCGGCGCGGCTTGGGCGCTGAAGCGCCGTGGGGCCGCCGACTCCGTCGTGTTCTGTCAGTTCGGCGACGGCGCGACGTCGCAAGGCGAGTGGCACGAGGCGATGAACTTCGCGGCCGTGCACGCGCTGCCCGTGGTGTTCCTGTGCGAGAACAACCAGTGGGCGATCTCGACGCACATCAGCAAGCAGATGCGCGTGCCCACCGTCGCGACGCGCGCCGCGGGCTACGGGATGCGCGGCGTGACGTGCGACGGCTTCGACCCGATCGCCGTGTACACCGCGGTGCGCGACGCGCGCGCGCTCGCCGCCGCCGGCAAAGGTCCGGTGCTTGTCGAGTCGATGTGCTACCGGTTTCTTTCGCACACCACCGACGACGACGACCGCACGTACCGCTCGCGCGACGAGGTGTCGGAGCACCGCCCCAACGACCCGGTCCCAAAGTTCGAGAAGCATCTCCTCGACCACAACGTGCTCACCGACGACGACGTGAAGGCCATCAAGCGCGAGATCACCGAGCTCGTCAACCGCACCACCGACGAAGTCGAAGCGGAACCATATCCGGACG
>JALZBE010000340.1 GCA_030947665.1 Vulcanimicrobiota bacterium
GTTCATCACGGCGTTCGAAGCGGAGGTCTTGCCGCGGATCACCGGTGAGGCGCGCGGCACGTCGTACTTCATAACGGACTCCCGCACGAACGACGCCGCGCTGCGGACGTGGTCGGACGTCTTCGCGCGCGAAACGCTTCCGTCCGCGATGCACCGGCTGCTGCTGCAATGCGCAGTGCTGCGGCTCGAACCGGCGCCGCGCTCCCTGTACGGCAACGAGGCGTGCGCCTCGAGCGCGCTCGCTACGTAACCGGGCCTTCGCGCGGCTCCAGCAACTCGACCGGGATGCCGTTCGGGTCTTCCACGAACGCGATCGCGCGGTTGCCGCCGGGCGACTTCTTGGGCTCTTTGACGATCTTCACGCCCTGCGCGCGCAGCTTCTCGATCACGCCGGGCAGATCGCCGTCGACCTCGAGCGCGAGGTGCTCGTAGCGGTTGCCCAGTTCGTACGGCGGATGGTCCTCGAGATCGTAGACGAGCTCGATATACGAATCCCAGCTTGCGCCGACGAACGCCATGTCGGCGTTGCCGGGATAGTGATGGGGGCCGCCCAGCAGCTTCAGGCCCATCTTGTTGGTGTAGAAGTCGATCGACGCGTCCATGTCGCTGACGAAGATGGACGTGTGCAGGTAGCGCGGCATGCGGTTACGGTACGCTATCGCAGCAGCGAACGCAACGCGCGCCCCTGCGCGGCCGACGCCTGCGCGCAGGCCGTACGCCGCTGCCGGGCTGTCTTCATCTTCCGGCTGGTCGCATGGTATACTGCCGCGGGGGGCGGCGTCTGGCGGTTCACCATCTCCCGCAGCGAGCGCGCGTTCGTGATCGGGCCGAGCTTTCGGATCGTGTGCCTCTGCACGACGCTGAGCTGGAACCACTCGCCGAGCACGGGATCTTGCCACGTCAGATAGCCGTTGCGCAGCACTTCGCGCGGCGAGCGAATTGTGCCGGTGAAGCTGTAGCGCGCGCCCGTCGTGTCCTGCGGGTCGTGATAGTGCGGCGTGATGAAGTCCGACACGACGACGCCGTCGATCGTGTACGAGAACGCGCTGTCCTCGCACGGATCGCACAGCTCGAGCAGATAGCGCACGCGATGGTGCGGGTGCTTCGGATCGACGGACGGTCCGGGGACGAGCCGGTTGCCGGACGGATCGACGAGCATCTCCAAGATCTCGTGGCTGAGCGTCATCGTCCAGCTCTCGTCGAACAGCACGAGCGCGTACGGCTGATTGTGCGCGTCGAGATGAAATCCGACCAGGCCGGGATCACGGACCGACTCTTTGAGAAAGATGGGCCAGTGCCGGAGCGGCACGTCATCGACGGACGCGAACGCGGTGACGGTCCCGTCGACGTGCCAGAGCGGGCTCAGGTCGCGCGTCACCTGCGTCTGTAACGCCGCCGTGACGCGCGTCAGGTCGCGAGCGGCTTCCGGCGGCGTGCTTGCGGCTGAGCCGTTCAGGGACGATCGCGAGGTGGCGAATCAGCATCGAAGCACCCTCGGAGTTGAGGTCGAGCGAGCGGTCGTTTTCCCGAGCGCGTTTGACGAAGCCTCCGCAACAGCGCGGTCAGGCGGTGCGGTGGGCGGATGCGAAAACGCCGGGCACCGGCACGAACGTCACCGCGAGCGCGCAGCACAGCATCACGCCGCCGGCGACGGTGAGCGGCGTCCACGCCTCGCGCGCGGCGAGCGACGCGACGATGCCGACGGCGAGCGCCGTGTACTCCGCGCCGATCGTCGCCAGCGCTACGCCGAGGCGTCGCACGGCGGCGGCGTATGCGGGCTGGGCGATCAGCGTCGAGCCCAGCACGATCTCGCCGAAGAACCACCACGCGACCGACGGCGTGTCGGCGACGTGAGCGATCGCGCCGCCGTATCCGAGCGCGATCCCGGGCACGAGCAGCGCGGCCATCGCGATCGTCCCAACCAGGCACATCAGCATCGGTGGTTTGATGCGCACGCCGATGTAGCGCAGAAAGCACGCGTAGACGGCGAAGCCGATCAGCCAGAACACCATGAGGAGGTCGCCGGCGAACGCGGACTTGTCGCTGCTGTGCGTCGCGGTGAGCAGCGCGACGCCGCCGACGCCGAGCACGAGCGCGACGACTGCGCGACGGTCGAGCGCGGTGCGAAAAACCAGCGCGGCGAGCGCGGCGTTCGTCACGGGCGAAAGTCCGAACAAGAACGAGATGTGCGCCACCGACGTGTGCTGCGCGGCGACCGAGAAGACGACGGTGATGAACGGACCGAACAAGATCCCGGCGAGCACGACGGAGAGCCAACGGCGCGCATCCAGCCGAGGCGGCGAGAACCGCCACACCACGGCGAGCGCGACCAGGCAGATCGGCAGCGCCCATGCCGCGCGCGCGACCGCGACGGTGATCCCATCGAACGCCGCCGGCTCGGCGGCGAACAACGACTTGCTCGCAGGCCCCAGCAGACCCCAGCCCAAGCCGATGAGCAGGATGAAGACGACGTTCTGGGCAGAGCGGGGCACCTCACCGAGACACGCGCCGGCCGCGCGCGGATGCGGTGAGCGCTCGCTATCGGGTCAGCGCGGCAGAAGCCAGCCGGGCGCACACGAACGGCGCCGTGAGCGCCGCGCCCGCCAGCACGAACGCGACGAACACCGCGAGGGAGCGTAGCCGGCCGATCCCGAGGAGCGCGAGCACGAGCGGTGCGAGGCGCAAACCGAGCATCGTCTTGTCGTGAAACGAGCGCAACGCCCCGACCGCGTCGAGCCCGTCACCCGACCACCAGAGCTGAAAAAGAAACGCGCACGCACCGAACAGCAGCGCGTAGCAAACGAGGCGGAGGATGAAGCCGGCCATCGTCAGTGCAGAAAGTAGCGGTACGTCGAGAACACGAGCGCGATATCGCGCTCGTCGGCGGCCGCGATCACCTCGGCGTCGCGGATCGAGCCTTGCGGCGCGATGACCGCGGTGATGCCGGCCTCCGCGGCGGCTACCAGGCCGTCGGCGAACGGGAAGAAACCGTCGCTCGCGCATGCCGCGCCGTGCGCGAACGCGTGCGCGCGGTGGGCCGCGATCTGCACCGCGCTCACGCGGTTCGTCTGCCCCGCGCAGATGCCGCGCGACACCCCGTCGCGCGCGACGACGACGCCGTTGGATTTCACGTGGCGCACGACGTCCCAGGCGAAGATCAGATCGCGCCATTGCTCGTGCGACGGCTGCCGCTTCGACACGATCGTCCAGCGCTCGGGCGCGGCTTGCGGATCGTCGTCCTCGGCCAGCACTCCGCCCAGCGCGCTGCGCACGCGCAGCTCGCGCGCGATGCGTTCCGGTGCGCCGGCGCGGTAGCGCATGATGCGCAGGTTCTTCTTCTTGCGCAAGCGCGCGAGCGCGTCGTCGTCGAACGCGGGCGCCGCGACGATCTCGAGGAAGAACTCGGCGAGGTGCTCCGCGGCCGCGAGATCCAGCCGGTCGTCGACGGCGATGATGCCGCCGTACGCGGACACCGGGTCGGCGTCGAGCGCGGCGCGCACCGCGTCCGCGACCGCCGCGCGCTCGGCGACGCCGCACGGCACGGTGTGCTTGACGATGGCCGCGCGCGCGCTCTTTGGCGGCACGTACGATGCGTCGCCCGCGTCACGCTGCCCGAGCGGCGCGCGCACCAGCAGGCGCAGCGTCGCGTCGAGATCGAGCAGGTTGTTGTACGAGAGCGCCTTGCCGCCGAGCTGTTCGGGCAGCTGCGCCTCGCGCGCGAGGTAGAACGCGGCGCGGTCCTGCGGGTTCTCGCCGTAGCGCAGCGGCTGCTCGATCGGGATCGTCAGCGCCAGTGAGCCCGGCAACTCGTTCGCGAGCAATCCGGATTCCAGGTAGCGCGCGATCGCGCTGTCGTATTCCGCCGTGCGCTCGAACGCGCGCGTCGCGCAGCGGCGCCGCGCGGCGTGATCGAGCCCGCCGTTCGGCAGCGCGGCGACGAACGCGTCGTACTCGGCCGGATCGCTGAGCACGGTGACGTGATCGAAGTTCTTCGACGCCGCGCGCAGCAGCGACACGCCGCCGATGTCGATCTGCTCGATCGCCTCCTGCAGCGTCGCGCCTTCGCGCGCGACCGTCGCTTCGAACGGGTACAGGTTCACGACGACCGTCGAAATGATCGGGATGCGGTGGCGTTGCGCCTCTCCACGGTGCGCGGGATCGTCGCGGTCGTGCAAGATGCCGCCGAACACGTTCGGG
>JALZBE010000042.1 GCA_030947665.1 Vulcanimicrobiota bacterium
GAGCACGGTGCCGCCATCGCGCATGCGGCTCGCGATCTGCAGCGTCTTGTTGCCGCGCCCGCAGCACAGCTCCACGACGCGTTGCCCGGGCTGCGGATCGAGGATGTCGACGGGGAACGAGGCGGTCTCCGAATGCAGGTGCCAGCGATGGTTCGCCAGCCGTTCCAGCTCGCTCGCGGACGCGGACGCGTCGAGCACGAGCACATCGTGCGCGAACGCGCTCGGCGTCGCGGCGATGCCCGCGTCGGCCAGCGCGCGCTGCGCATCCTCGCGCGTCGTGTTCCGCAGGTCCAAGCACACGCCGGTCGCCGCGGGCGCGTTCACGCCGGCAAGGATCGCGTCGAGCCGCTCGTCGCCGAAGCGCTCGCGCCAATGCTCCACCACCCAATTCGGCAGCGACGCGCGCGTAGCGAGATCGGCCTCGCGAGGCGGCTCGGTGGACACGCGCCGCAGCACTGCGTTCACGAGTCCCGCAGTCCCTTTGTGCCCGTACTTGCGCGCCAGCCCGACGCTCTCCGAAACGGCGGCGTACGCCTCGACACCGTTCATCGAACGCAGCTGATAGGTCCCGAGCCGCAAGATCTCAGCGATCGGCTGCGGCAGCGATTTCGCGCGCTCGCCGACGAACGGCTTCAGCTCGAAATCCAAAAACCGCCGCATCTTGATCGCGCCGTACGCGAGCTCGGTCGCAAACGCGCGATCGCGCGGCGCGAGATCGGTCTTGCGCAGCCGGTAGTCGAGTGCCTCACGCGCTCCGCGCGGATTGGGCCCGAACACGTCCCGGCACACTTGCAGCGCGACCTCGCGCGCGGTCATCGCGGTCGGCGCGCTCACCGCACGACCGCTCGATATTGGCGCAACAACGGAAGCAGCTCGGCCGGTCCGGTTCGATCGCGGTTGCCGTTGCGAAACTCCTCGGCGGTGACGGGCTTCCCGCCCGGCACGACCAGCTCGTCGACGGCGACGAGCCCGTCGATCGCCTCGATCCAGACCTTACCCTCGACGATGATCATCCGACCCGGATCCGACAGCGGCCTCGGAATCTCCGGGCCGTCGGGATCGACGTGCGCTTTCAAAATCTTCGCCCTGCCGTACAGCACGAAACCTTCGCGCGTGCGCGCGCCGGGCGACGGCGCGAGGGACCGAATCAGATCGACCATCTGTTTCGCCGAAAGGCCGTCGCGCATCAACATGTCGTCCTTGCTCAGCGGCCGAGTCAGGGTCCGTGCGATCTCGTCGTCGCAGATCCCAAGCTGGCGCGCGATCTCCGTCTGCGCCGTCCGCGTCAGCGTCCCCGCCGCATAGCGATCGACCGCCTCGAGCGCCATCTCCGCGCCGCGCCGCGCGAGCCGGTCGTGCAGCTCGCCGTACGTCTCCGTCGCGCCGATCGGCGTGCGTTCGTGCAGCAGCACGTCGCCCGTGTCCATCCCCGCGTCCATCGCGATGATCGTCACGCCCGTCTCGGTGCGGCCGTCCCGAATCGCCGACTGCAGCGGTGTCGCGCCGCGATACAGCGGCAGCAGACTCGGATGCACGTTGAACGCGATCGGCACGGCATCGAGCAACGTCTGCGGAACGATTTTTCCGTACGACGCCACGACGAACGCATCGCCGCCAAGCGCGCGCGCGACGTCCACGAACGGCTTGAGCTTCTCCGGCGTGACGACGCGCAAGCCGCGCGCTTGCGCCGCGCGCTTCACGGGCGTCGCGGCAAGCCTGTGCCCACGGCCCGCGGGCCGGTCCGGCTGCGTGACGACGCCGACGACATCGTGCCGTGCGGCGACCGCTTCCAGTACCGGGACGGCGAACTCGCTCGTCCCGAAAACGACGAGCTTCAGCGAGAACCGGAAGCGACGGCCTCGACTTCCTCCACTTCCTCTTCGGTCGACGCGGGCCGGACGTTCTTCGCCTTGTCGATGTAGAGGATGCCGTCGAGATGATCCATCTCGTGCTGCAAGCAGCGCCCGAACAGCCCGGTGCCGTCCAGCGTGATCTTCTTGCCGTGCCGGTCGAGGCCGGTGCACACGACGCGCTCGAACCGCGTCAAGTCGCCGACCATCCCGGGCACCGAGAGGCAGCCTTCGACCGATTCGATCTCGCCTTCTGTCACGGTGAACTTCGGATTGATCACGACGAAGGGGCCGTGCTTGTCGTCGTCGTCGGCGAGGTGAACGGTGAAGATGCGCTTCGAGATGCCGATCTGCGGCGCGGCCAGACCGATGCCCGGCGCATCGTACATCGTGGCGTACATGTCATCGAGGAGCTGCTGAAACATCGGGTCGGCGATGTCGGCCGGATCGACCTTCTTCGCCACCTTGCGCAGGGTGGGATGGCCTTCGGTGATGATTTCGCGGATGTACGCCATGAGGTTGCCTCCAGTATAACCGAACGGCGCGGAGTCCGGTTCCCGGCCGTACCGGGACGACGGCTCCGCGCCGAACGATCAAACGACCGGTTGCCCTACTTCTTGTGAAGGGGCGCCCAGGCGATGCACCAGCCGTTCGGGCTGATCTTGCCGGTGACGACCTTGCACTTGTCCGGCTTGACGAACAAGCTGCAGCCGACGCATTTTTGGCCGTTCTTGCCGGGCTTGTCCTGATACTTGAACTGCTTCTTGTTGTCAGCAGCCTGCGCGGGTGACAGCGTTGCGCCGACGCCGAGCGCAACGACGGGGATGGCGGCGGCCAGGCGCTTGAGCACCAGACCGCGCGAGACGGATGATTTCATGTCCATGAGACGACGCAGACCTCCGTAAGCGGCTCGTAATGAGCCGCGGGTACGATGACCGTACGATGCGCGTTCTCGCCGGCGCCTTCCTCGCGATGATAGCGACCGGTCCCACCCTCTCGGGGCCGGGCGGCGGCATCGGCATGACGCTCGACGCGCACCCGGCGGCTCGCTGCGCCGTGATCACGACCGCAACGATCGTGGCCTATGACACGACCGCGCAACGCGACGTGTCGTACCGCTTCGTCCGTAGCGACGGCACCGTCTCACCGACCGGACACCTCGCATACGCAGGCGACGGCGCGGTCGCGCAATCCGTCCGCGACACCTGGACCCCGCACGGCACCGCGCCGTGGATCGCACTGGAAATCACGTCGCCGCAGCGCATGCGCTCGCCGCGCCACGCCGTCGCCCAACGCTGCCCCCGCCGCCTGCTGGCAGCCACGCACTAGCCGAAACTTGGCGACGCGCACCCAAAGAATCTCACGCGCCTTCACCCGCGAGGACGGCCGCGAACGCATCGCGATCCCGTTCTGGCGCGGCGTGCTCTACGCACTCGGCTCGATCGCGATCGGCTTCGCCGTGATGATGATCGCGCTGATCGTCATGATCTTCGCCGTGGTCTTGATCACCGGCAACACGCCGTCGATGAACCCGGGCCACCCCGTGATCGCGGCATCCGAAGTGGTGTTCTACATCGGCGGCGGCTGGTTCGCATGGTGGGGCCTGCGCAAGACGGGCCTCCGGCCGTTCCGCAAGATTACGCGCCGCGACGGACGCGCGATCCTGCTCGGCATCGCCGCGCTGTTCCTGGTGCGCATCTTGACCGGAGTTGTGCTCGTCCTCTCCAACCAGACGAAGCACGTCCAAGCAGGCTTCGAGCACTTCGACGTGTCGTCGAAAACGCCGGGGATCACCCCGATCGCGGTGAGCCTCGCAATACTCTCCATGGTCGTCATCGCGCCGATCGTCGAGGAAATCGTCTTCCGCGGCTTACTGTTCGGAGCGCTAGCGGGACGCCTCGGCATCCTCGGCAGCGCGCTCATCACCGCCCTGCTGTTCGGCGCAGTCCACGGCGACCCAATCCTGTTCCCATCGCTGGTCGCCATCGGCTTCGTAGCCGCCCTAGCCTACGCCGCAACGGGCAATCTATGGGTAGCGATCGCCCTACACGCTCTGAACAACTCACTAGGCGCAATCTTCCTGGTGGCAACATCCTCGACGAAACATTGAAAAGGGGCGCGGTATCGTGCCTGCGTTCGCGGCGGGCACGTGGTGCTGACGGGGCGTCACAGAAATTCGCGAAGCCAGGATGGCGAGAGCGAATTTTGTGCGAGTAGCTTTTTTCCAAGGATGGAAAAAAGCGGGCGTCCCCGGCAGCGCCACGTGCCCGCGGCGGACGCCGCCCCAATCGAACCCTAAAGAATATAACTCGACAAATCAGAATTCCCAGCAATAGCCTCGAGCCGCTCGCGAACATAAGCGGCGTCGATGAGAATCTTCCCGCCTTCTTCAGGCGCGCGGAAAGCGATCTCATCGAGCACCCGCTCGAGCACGGTATGCAGCCGCCGAGCCCCGATGTTCTCGGTCTGTTCGTTCACCCGCATCGCGATCTGCGCGATCTCCGCGATCGCGTCGACGGTGACGTCGAGGTCGACGCCGTCGGCCCCGAGCAGCGCCTTGTACTGACCGATCAGCGCGTTCTCGGGCTGTGTCAAGATGATCTCGAAATCGGCAGCGGTCAGCGAATCCAGCTCGACCCGCACGGGAAAGCGCCCCTGCAACTCGGGGATGAGATCCGAAGGCTTGGAGACGTGAAAGGCGCCGGCCGCAATGAACAGCACGTGATCGGTCGACAGCGGCCCGTGCTTGGTCTGCACGGTGCTGCCCTCGACGATCGGCAGGATGTCGCGCTGCACGCCCTCGCGCGAGACATCGGGGCCGCGCTGGCCTTCGCGTCCGGCGACCTTGTCGATCTCGTCGACGAAGATGATGCCGTGATCGCCGGCACGGCGCAGCGCCTCGCGCTTGACGGCATCCATGTCGATGAGCTTGTCGGCTTCTTGCTGGGCGAAGATGCGGCGCGCGTCGGCGACGGTGACCTTCTTCTTCACGCGCTTCTTCGGCAGCAGCCCGCCGAGCATCTCGCTCATGTCGCCGCCGCCCATCCCGCCAGGCTCGCCGCCGCCGATCATGCCGATCGGCAGCTGCGCCGACTCTTCGACCTCGATCTCGACCAACCGCACGTCGTAGAAGCCGCGCTCGACGTCGGCCTTGGCGGTCGCACGCACGCGCGCCGCTTCGTCGTCGGGCAGCGTGCGCGACGCGGTCTGCGTCGTCGCTTGGGCCGGCTGCGGCTGGTTGGCGAACGCGTTGCCGAAGATCGAGCCGAACGAGGCTGCGAACGGGTTGGCTTGCTGTGTCTGCGGCGACGTCGTCTCCGGGTGCAGGATGTCGACGACGCGCTCGACGGCGGACGCGTCCGCGGCCTCGCGCACGTCGGTGCGGCGTTCTTCGGACACCATGCGCACCGCGGCCTCGGCCAGGTCGCGCACCATCGACTCGACGTCGCGCCCGACATAGCCGACCTCGGTGTACTTGGTCGCCTCGACCTTGATGAACGGCGCGCCGGCCAGCGTCGCGAGGCGGCGCGCGATCTCGGTCTTGCCGACGCCGGTCGGACCGATCATCAGGATGTTCTTTGGCGCGACTTCCTTGCGGACGTGCTCGGGCAGACGCTCGCGGCGGTAGCGGTTGCGCATCGCGACGGCGACGGCGCGCTTGGCGTCCCCCTGGCCGACGATGTAGCGGTCGAGCTCGGCGACGATCTCGCGCGGGGTGAGGTCCTGTGCGTTCTTCACAGCGATAAGACTTCGACGTTGTCGTTGGTGTAGATGTCGATGCGCCCGGCGATGCGCAGCGCTTCCTTCGCGATCGAGGCGGCGTCGAGCGACGAGTGCTCGAGAAGCGCCATCGCGGCGGCTTGCGCGTACGGTCCGCCGCTGCCGATCGCGGCGACGCCTTCGTCGGGCTCGATCACGTCGCCGGTGCCGCTGAGCACGAACAGGTGCTCGGCCGTGCCGACGATCAGCAGCGCTTCGAGCCGGCGCAGCGCGCGGTCCTGGCGCCAGTCCTTCGCGAGCTCGACGGCGGCGCGTAGGACGTTGTCCTTGTACGCGCTCATCTTGCCCTCGAATTTCTCGAGCAGCGTGATGCCGTCGGCAGCACTGCCGGCGAAACCGGCCAGCACCTTGCCGCCGGCGATGGTGCGCACTTTGCGCGCGCCGTGCTTCATGACGGTTTTGTCGACGGTCACCTGACCGTCGCCCGCCATTGCGATCTTGCCGTCCCGGCGGACGGCACAAATCGTAGTGGATCGTATACGCATCTGGACTAGCTACTCGCCACGTGACGGCGGGGTTGCACTCGCGCGCGTTAGGCCGTTGCCGTAACGACCGCTTGCACGGGCTGCGGCGCGACGGCGGCGGCGAAGTCGTCGATCTTCGCGAGCGCGCGCTGCGCGAGGCGGGCCCGCCGTTCGCGCTTCTCGCGGATCGTCTCCGCGAGCGGCGAGAAGAACGTCCAGGTGACGTTCGCGGGCTGGAAGTCGGGCGACTCGGTGTTCTGCAAATGCGCGACGACGGCGCCCAGCGCGGTGTCGGCCGGCACATCGACCGGCGCGAGCCCGAGCCGTTCGCGCGCCGCGGCGATGCCCGCGATCGTGCCGCACGCGGCGGCTTCGACGTAGCCTTCGGCGCCGGTGACCTGTCCCGCGAAGAACACGCGCGGGTTCGCGCGCAGCCGCAAATCGGCGGTGAGCAGGCGCGGCGAGTCGATGAACGTGTTACGGTGCATCACGCCGAGCCGCAGCCACTCCGCGTTCGCGAGGCCGGGCAATTTGCCGAACGCTTCTTTTTGCGCCGGCCACGTGAGCCGCGTCTGGAAGCCGACGAGGTTGAGCGCGGTGCCGTCGGCATTCTCCTTGCGCAGCTGCACGACGGCGTGCGGCGCGCGGCCGGTACGCGGATCGCGCAGTCCGACCGGTTTGAGCGGGCCGAAGCGCAGCGCGTCCTCGCCCCGTACGGCCATCTCTTCGATCGGCAGGCAGCCTTCGAAGTACGGCACGTCGCCCGACGCGGCGTCGGTCTCGAAGCCGTGCGGATCGTGCTTGGGCAGCGCGCGCAGGTCCGCGATGAACTGCGCGTACGTCTCGCGGTCGAGCGGGATGTTGAGGTAGTCCTCGCCCTCGCCCTTGTCGTAGCGCGATTTGCGGTACATCACGCTGGTGTCGATGGAGTCGAGCGCGACGATCGGCGCGGCAGCGTCGTAGTAGTGCAGCCGCCCGCCGACCAACTCATCGATCGCGCCGGCCAGCTCGTTGGACGGGAGCGGCCCGCACGCCACGATCACCGTGCCGGACGACGGGATCGCCGTGATCTCTTCGCGCCGGATCTCGACGTTCGGCAATGCGGCGAGCCGCGACTCGACCAGCGCGCCGAACCGCTCGCGGTCGACCGCGAGCGCGCCGCCGGCGGGCACTGCCGCGTCCCGCGCCGACGTGACGATCAGCGAGTCGAGGCGCGCGAGTTCTTCCTTCAACAGGCCGACCGCGTTTTCGAGCGCCGCGCCGCGCAGTGAGTTCGAACACACTAATTCGGCCAGCGTCCCGGTGTGGTGCGCCGGACCGCGCTTGTGCGGGCGCATCTCGTACAGCACGACCGAAGCGCCGCGGCGCGCGGCTTGCCACGCGGCTTCCGATCCGGCGAGACCGCCGCCGATCACCGTGACGTCGGCCATCTTAGACCGGCTCGAGTTCCGTGTCTGCGTCCGCTTCGTCCGAGTCGGGGTGCGCGCCGAGGCCGGTCGCGTGGGCGCGGTCCGTATGGCAGACGTACGTCACCCCGCCGCCGCGCTTCCGCTTTTCGACGACGTAGTCGCCGCACACCGCGCACGGCTGGGGCGCGACCGGGTCCCACGACACGAAGTCGCACGCCGGGTAGTTCGCGCAGCCGTAGAAGGTGCGACCCTTGCGCGACTTGCGCTCGGCGATCATCCCGCCGTCCTTGGGGCACTTCACGCCGGTGTCTTTGAGGATGGGCTTCGTGGTCTTGCACTCGGGATAGCCCGTGCACGACATGAACTTCCCGAAGCGGCCGGTCTTGATGACCATCGGTTTGCCGCAGTTCACGCAGACCTCGTCGGTCGGCTCGTCGCGCTGCTCGAACTTCGGCAGCACGCGCTCCGCCTCTTCGAGCTCTTTCTCGAAGCCCGTGTAGAACGCACCGAGCACCTTCGCGGTGGCTTCCCAGTCGCCGCCGGTCTCCGCGAGCGTGTCCAGCTGCCCTTCCATCGACGCGGTGAATTTCAAGTCGACGATATCCGGGAAGTGCTTCTCGAGCAACTCGTTCACTTGCTCGCCGATCTCCGTCGGATGGAAGCGCCGTTCGAGCTGCTCGGCGTAACCGCGCGCTTGGATCGTCTCGACGATCGCGCTGTAGGTCGACGGACGGCCGATCCCGTTCTCTTCGAGCGCGCGCACCAGGCTGGCTTCCGTGAAGCGCGGCGGCGGCTCGGTGAAGTGCTGCTTCGGATCGATCGACTTGGGGTCGAGGTCTTCGTTCTCGGTAAGCTTCGGCAGAACCGCGCGCGCCTTCGCGCTCTTGGCCGTCGCAGCTTGTCCTGAGCTCGTCGAAGGATCGGGCTGCGCTGCATCGTCCGTGCCCTCTTCGTACACGGCCGTGAAGCCCGCGAACTTGAGGACGCTGCCGGTCGCACGAAACGTGAACCGCTGCGCCGCGGCGATGTCGGCGGTCGTCTGGTCGAACACCGCGGGCGCCATCTGCGACGCCACGAAGCGCTCCCAGATCAGCTGGTAGAGCCGCAGTTCGTCGCGCTTGAGGATCTTGGACAGCGACTCCGGCGTGTGCAGCACGGACGTCGGGCGGATCGCTTCGTGCGCGTCCTGCGCGCCTTCCTTGAGCTTGAACTGGCGGCCGCCGCTGTGGAATTCCGCGCCGAACCGAGCGGTGATGTACTCCCGCGCGGCGTCGCGCGCCGAGTCGGAGATGCGCGTCGAGTCGGTGCGCATGTAGGTGATGAGCCCCTGCGTGCCCTCGCTACGGCCCAGGTCGACGCCTTCGTATAGCGCTTGCGCCAGCTGCATCGTCTTGCGCACGCGGAACTTCAGCTTGCGGGACGCCTCTTGCTGGAGCGTCGAGGTGGTGAACGGCGCCGCCGCGTTGCGCCGCGTCTCGCGCGTCTTGACCGAATCGACGCGGAATGCCGCGCCCTGCAGCGCCGCCATGATCTCGGCGGCCTGCTCGCCGTTGGTGATCTCGGCTTTCGCGCCGTCGATCTGCAGCAGATCGGCCGGGAACACCATCGGCTCCGGCGGCGCTGAAGCGCTTACAAGCGCGTCCGGGTCGTGCGCCAGCTGGGCGAGCTGCGCGGTGATCGTCCAATATTCGCGGGGAACGAAGGCGCGGATCTCGCGCTCGCGGTCGACGATCAGCCGCACCGCGACCGACTGCACGCGCCCGGCGGAGAGCCCGCCGCGCACTTTGGCCCACAGCAGCGGCGAGATCTTGTAGCCCACCAGCCGGTCGAGAATCCGGCGCGCCTGCTGCGCGTTGACGCGCGGCATGTCGATGGCGTGCGCGTCCTTGAGCGCCGCCAGCGCGGCGTCCTTGGTGATCTCGTGCAGCTCGATCCGCTTCGGATTTTCGAGCTTCAGCAGCTCGGCGAGATGCCACGCGATCGCCTCGCCTTCGCGATCGGGGTCGGTCGCGAGGTAGACCTCGGAGGCGCCTTTCGCCGCCGCCTTGAGCTCTTTGATGACGTCGCCCTTCCCTTTGATGGTCAGGTAGCGCGGCGTGAATCCGTTGAGGACGTCGACGCCCAGCGTCGACTTCGGAAGGTCGCGGACGTGCCCCACCGAGGCCTTCACGACGAAGCGCGCGGGCAAGAATTTCTTGATGGTTTTGGCCTTCGTCGGCGACTCGACGATGATCAGCGGCTTCGCCACAACGGTCTCCAGAGGGTGCGGCTCGTCGGGGACGAGTCTCGGGCCACAGTATAAACCCGGACGTCAACGGGGTCCAATTCCGTCGCGCGGTGCGCGCGCGAAACAGCCGATCCTGGCAGAGAGTTGCACGAATCGCAAAATAATTGTATTCTGCATCTAACTGCGTCGACGCTTCGACGCTTCGACGCATTAGCGAAAAGACAACTCCGTCCGCGCGGACGAGGAGGTTGAATGAGTTCGGATCCAGAGAACGGCGCAGCAGCCGCAGAACCAGCCGCAAAACCGAAGCGTGGCGGTCGCCGCAAAGGTGCGGGCCGCAAGAAAGGCACCGGCAAGAAGGCCGGGGCGCGCAAGGCGGCCGGCGGTCGCAAGAAAGCGGTAAAGAACGGCCGCAAGAAAGGCGCCAAGAAAGCCGCGGGCCGCAAGAAGGCCGGCGGTCGCAAGAAGGCCGCGGGCGGTCGTAAGAAGGCCGGCGGACGTAAGAAAGCCGCGGGCGGGCGCAAGAAGAAAGCCGGCGGGCGTAAGAAAGCCGCGGGCGGACGCAAGAAGAAAGCCGGCGGGCGTAAGAAAGCCGCGGGCGGACGCAAGAAGAAAGCCGGCGGGCGTAAGAAGGCCGCGGGCGGACGTAAGAAAGCTGCCGGCGGACGCAAGAAGACCGCCGGACGCAAGAAGAAACCCGGACGTCCTCGCAAGACCAAGGCCAAGTAACTCAACCCGGTAATCCCCGGAACATCAGAGAGGAGCGGTCCA
>JALZBE010000043.1:0-3625 GCA_030947665.1 Vulcanimicrobiota bacterium
GTACGTAAGTGGTGCACGTGGCCTTCTTCCGCGGGGAAGGCGTCCTCGAGGTTCACGCCGAGCGACGTGCCGAAGAACTGGGCCTCCATGTCGTGCACCGCGAGCGCGTTGCCGGCGTACAGCGCCGTGACGTAGCCGTCGCGAATCAGCTCTTCGAGATATGGCCCGGCACCGGTGTGCACGATGGCGGGACCGCCGACCAGCAACACGCGCTTGCCGGAGCGCAGCACGGCGAGCAATTCGCGCGCGATCTCGCCGAGTAGCGCGTGGCGCGGCTTCTCGCTCGACACCGCGCTGGCCATGAACTCGAACACCGCTTTGCGGCGCTCGCGCTGCGGCACGCTCACCTTCACGCCCGCGTGCCCGACGATCACGGCTTCGCCGGCTTTGACGTCGGACGGCGGGACCGTAGCGGCGCGAAACGCGCCTGAGGCCGCACGGCCGTCGTCGAGGACGATTGCGCAGTCCATCTCCGGGTTGGCGACGGGCATCCACATCCCGTTCACACGCACTTCGGTCGCGTAGTTGGTCGTCGCGTAGAACTGATCGGGCAGCACGCCGTCGGCGGGCGCCGGTTCGGTGGCGACGTCGCCTTCGTCGACCACCTCGGCGCCGACGGCGCGCAGCAGTTCGAGCACGTCGTCGAGATACGACGCGTCGTCGGCCTCGACGCGCAGCCGCGCGTACGACGGGTCCTTCTTGGTTTGCCCCGAGTCGAACTCTTCGATCACGTATTCGGCGCGCTCGTGATCGGTCAGGATCCCCAGCACGCGATTGAAGATGCCGGAGTCCAGGATGTGTCCGCGCAGCTCGATCCGGCGGACGAGGCCCGAGGACGGCGAAGCGGAGGAGGACATGGGCCTCGTGTTCGTACCGACGCCGCTCGGCAACCTCCGCGACGTGACGCTGCGCGCGATCGACACGCTGCGCGACGCGTCGCTGATCGTCGCGGAGGACTCGCGCGTCGCGCGCCGGCTGCTCAACGCGCTCGCGGTCGGCGGCAAAGAGATCTGGACGTATCACGAGCACAACGCGCTCGCGACGACGGCGGCGATCCTGGCTCGCGCGCACGCCGAGACGGTCGCCGTCGTCACCGACGCCGGGACGCCGGGGATCAGCGATCCGGGTTCGGCGCTCGTCGCGGCCGCCCGTGAAAGCGGCGTACCGGTGGAAGTCTTGCCCGGGCCGGCCGCGTTCGTGTGCGCCGCGGTGCTGTCCGGGTTCGATCTGCGGCGGTTCGTCTTCGCCGGCTTTCCGCCCCGGAGCGGCAAGCAGCGGCGCGGCGCGTTCGGCGCGGCGCTCGCCGACACGACGGTGTGGTACGAGGCGCCGCACCGCATCCGCGAGAGCCTCGCCGACCTCGCCTCCGTCGCGCCGGAACGCCGCGTGTTTCTCGTGCGCGAGCTGAGCAAGCTGCACGAGCAGCAAGTGCTCGGCACGGCCGCCGAGGTCGCGGCGGCGATCGAGGAGCCGGTGCGCGGCGAGATCGCGTTCGTCGTCGAAGGCGGCGCCGTCGCGAGCGACCCGGCCGAGACGCTGTCCGGGTCGGACGTCGACGCTACGATCGACGCGCTGCTGGCGGAAGGTCTCACGACCTCCGCCGTCGCGAAGCGGCTCGCGGACGCCGGGCACGGCGAGCGCCGGCACCTGTACGCGCGGGTGAGCGCGCGTCGCGGAGGCCGGGCCGAACCGGAGTGACGAAACGCCCCGGGTGCCGCCCCCGCCATCATCACCGAGCGCCGACGACGGCGCCGCGTTCTACGTCACGACCCCGATCTATTACATCAGCGGAACGCCGCACATCGGTCACGCCTATACGTCGATCGCCGCGGACACGCTGGTGCGCACCGCGCGGGCGCACGGCCCGGCGCGCGCGCTGACCGGTACCGACGAGCACGGCCAAAAGGTCGCGAACGCCGCCGCCGCCGCCGGGATGACGCCGCAGGCGTACGTCGACTCGCTCGCGCCGAAGTGGCGCGACCTCGCGCCCGCGTTCGGCGCGCGCTTCGACGACTTCATCCGCACGACCGAACCGCGCCACGTGCACACGTGCCTCGCGCTCTTCGAGCGGATGCAGGCCAGCGGCGACGTGTACGAAGGCGTGTACGAAGGCTGGTACTGCACCAACGACGAGACGTTCTGGCCGCAAGCCAAGCTCGTCGACGGCCGCTGCCCCAACCCGGAATGCCGCCGCCCGGTGCAGTGGCTGTCGGAGAAGAACTGGTTCTTTCGGCTCTCGAAGTACAACGCGCCGCTGCTCGAGCTGTTTCGCGGCGATCCGAATTTCTTGCGGCCGCAAGCGCGCTACAACGAGATGATGGCGATCTTGGAAGAAGGCCTCGAGGACTTCTCCATCTCGCGCTCGTCGTTCGATTGGGGGATCCCGCTGCCGGGCGGCGGCGTGCTCTACGTGTGGTACGACGCGCTGATCAACTACATCAGCGCGCTGGGCTGGCCGGAGGACGCCGACGGGCTCTACAAACGGTTCTGGCCGGGGATGCATCTGATCGGCAAAGAGATCGCGCGCTTCCACACGATCATCTGGCCGGCGATGCTGATGTCGGCGGGGCTACCGATTCCGCGCCGCGTGTTCGCGCACGGCTGGATCACCAGCGACAGCGGCACGAAGATCGGCAAGTCGCTCGGCAACGCGATGGACCCGATCGCGATGCGCGACGAGTTCGGCGCCGACTCGCTGCGCTATTTCCTGCTGCGCGAAGCGCCGTTCGGCAGCGACTTCTCGATCTCGATCGAGAAGCTGCGCATGCGGCACAACAGCGATCTCGGCAACGACCTGGGCAACTTGCTGCGGCGGTCGCTCGCGATGCTGCAGAAATATCGTAACGGCCTCGTGCCGGAGCCCAACGAAGGCAACGTGCAGGAGCGCGTCGCCGACCTGCCCGCGCTGGTGCGCGAGCACGTCCTGGCATTGCGCTTCCGCGAAGCGCTCGACGAGATCTGGACCCTCGTCACGCTGCTCAACCGCGCGATCGACGAGCGGAAACCATGGGAGCTCTACAAGCACGGCCGTGGCGTGGAGCTCGACGCGCTGCTCTACGACTTGTGCGAAGGGCTGCGCTGGCTGAGCCTGCTGCTGTTTCCGTTCATGCCGGGCAAGATGACGGAGCTCTGGCTCCAGCTCGGGCTCGAAGGAACGCCGGAGTGCGCGTGGGCCGACGAACTGGTGTGGGGCCGGCTCGCCGCGGGGACGCTGACGAACCCCGGCGCACCGCTGTTCCCGCGCATCGAGCCGCCCGCGGCCTGACCGCGGTCAGGGCTGCTGCGCCGCGTGCCGGGCTGAAAGCTTCTCCGCGCACGCCGCGTGGTAGAACGTGCACACGCGCCGCGACGGTTCGAAATTTGGCGGCAGAACGAAGCCCGGCGGCGGCGTCGCCTCCGCGAACGGAACACCCCTGCCGATCGGATCGGCGTCGACGGGAAAACGGAATGGCCACGGGTACGACGCGAGCTCGGTGAATCCGTCGCTGAACGACACGCGGCAGGTGAGATAGTGATACACGAAGCCGTTGCGAACCATCTGGGGCGCGTAGTCGCGGCACGTCCCCCCGAAGTCCACCGCTTCGCCGAACGTTCCGCCCAAAATCTCGTCGGCGCGCGTCAGCGC
>JALZBE010000043.1:3635-10497 GCA_030947665.1 Vulcanimicrobiota bacterium
CACGGCTGCCGCCGGGTCCGGCGACGGAGCCGTTTCCGTGCGTCTCGGCGATCGTGCGCCGGAACGCACCTTCGTATGCGGCGACGTCGTTCGGCGCGAGCACGGGCGTTCGCGATCCGGCGGCCGGCGCGAGGGCACGGCGCTCGACGGGTTGGTGAAACACGATGCGGGTGTGGGACAGCGTAACGGGCGGCAACGGTGCGAGCGTCGGGACCGGCATCGGCCTGGCCGCGAGGACGCGCGCCAACCGGTCATTCGAGGCTGACGGGAGCGTCGGTTTGGTGGGCAGCTGCACCGTGACCGGCTGTGGCGTGGGCGTCGGTTTCGGGGTTGGGCCGGCGACCGGCTCGATCGTGATCCGTTCGGTCCGCGCCAGGGCGTCCTCGGTCGGCAGCGTACGTGCGCGGCTGCGCGCCATCAGCGGCCAGAGCGTACTGGCGCCGAGGTGAACGATCAGGGAGATGACGACGGCAAGCACGAGGGTGCGGCGGTAGCGGCGCTCGCGCTCGGGGAACAACTGCACGTAAAGCCTAAGGGTTCGCCATGATCGATACGCACGCCCACGTGCACGACGGGTCGTTCGACGACGACCGCGATGCGATGCTCGAGCGTGCGCGTGAAGCCGGAGTGGATGCGATCGTCACGGTCGGTTGCGACGTCGACGATAGCCGCAGAGCCTGCGATGTGGCTGAGTACCGGCGGCTCTTCGCGACCATCGGGGTCCACCCGCACGAAGCGAAGGACGCGCCCCCCGATCTCGCCGCCGTCTTTGATGCGCTTCGCGAGCGCTACGGCGCGCGGATCGTCGCGGTCGGTGAGACGGGGTTGGACTATCACTACGACCACAGCCCGCGCGACGTCCAGCGCACCGTGCTCGCGATGCAGCTCGCGTACGCGCGCTCGCGCGATCTGCCGCTCGTGTTCCACCAGCGCGAGGCGCACGACGACTTCGTCGCGGCGCTGCGCGACGGCTACGATCCGCGCACGCAGCGCGGCATCGTGCACTGCTTCACGGGCACGCCGGACGAAGCGCGCGTGTTCGCGGGCGAGTTCGGCCTGGTGCTCGGGATCGGCGGCGTGGTGACGTTCAAGACGGCGGCGGCGCTGCGCGACGCGGTGAAGGACGTTGGGCTCGATGCGATCGTGCTGGAGACGGACTGTCCGTATCTCGCCCCGATCCCGCACCGCGGCCGGCGCAACGAGGTCGCGTTCGTCGCCGACACCGCGCGCGTCGTGGCGGACGTGCTCGGCGTGAGCGTCGACACGGTCGTCGCGCGCACCGACGCGAACGCGCGGCGCGTGCTGGGGCTCGAGGTGCCGGCGTGATCTCGCCGCGACCCGAGCGGCCGGTGCGCGACACGAACGCGATCACGGCGAACCACGAGTCGCGGTGCATGATCTTCACCGGCAAAGACAGCGCGCGCGCGCTCAAGGACCCCAGCGAGATCTCCGAGCTGCTGCAGGACGAGAAGAACTTCGTGTGGTTCGACCTCGCCGAGCCGACGAGCGCCGATCTGCAACTGCTGCAAACTGAGTTCGACCTGCACCCGACCGCGATCGAAGACGCGGCGCTCGTTCACGAGCGGCCGAAGATCGAGAGCTACGACGGGTACTGGCTCGTCGTGATGCACGCCGCGACGCTCGAAGCAGAGAAGCTCGTGCTGCACGAGCTCGCCGTGTTCGCCGGGAAGAACTTCGTCGTCACGATCCGGGCGCACCCGGTCTATCCGATCGACGAGATCGAGCGCCGCTGGTTGGCGAAAGGCGCGTTGCCGCACACGTCGACCGGCTTGCTGTACGTCGTCCTCGACACGGTCGTGGACGGCTATCATCCCGTCGCGAACGCGTACGACGAACGCCTCGTGAAGCTCGAGAACCGCGTGCTCCACGCCAAACGCAATCCGTCGCAGGAGGTCTTGCGCGAGGTGCTGCGCTTCAAGCGCGATCTCGTGCGGCTCCGCCACGCCGTCATCCCGATGCGCGACATCCTCGGCCCGCTGCTGCGCGGCGAGCTCGCGGAGCTCGATCCGTCGATCGCCGCCTACTTTCGCGACGTCTACGATCACGCGCTGCGCGTCACCGAGCAGATCGACTCCGTCCGCGATCTGCTCAACAGCACGCTGGACATCCACCTCTCGTCCGAAGCGCACCGCCAAGGTGAAGTCTCCAAGCAGCTCACGATCATCGCGACGATCTTTCTGCCGCTCACCTACATCACCGGGTTCTTCGGCCAGAACTTCGGCTGGATGGTCAACCGCATCGTCGACGGCCGCGAATTCTTGTGGCTCGGGATCGGCGCGCAGCTCGCGACGCTTGCCCTACTCTTGGTCTACTTCCGCCGCAAGGGTTGGTTCTAAGGGCTGGATCTAGGGATGATTGCGCCCGAAGGGCGCGACTACAGCCGGCAAAACTCACCGAAGGTGAACTTTGACGGATAAAGTCATGAGGTCGGGGTGCACGGCTCGTCTAAGATGAGCGGGATGGTCACGGACCCAGCCGGCAAGGGCGCCTACGTCCGCGAGATGTTCGCGGCGATCGCTCCGCGCTACGACCGGGCGAACAAGCTGCTCACCGCCGGGGTGGACGAAGCGTGGCGGCGCCGCGCGGTCGCCGAGCTGGCCGCACCGCGCGGCGGGCGCGTCGCCGACCTGTGCTGCGGCACGGGGGACCTGGTCTTCCACCTGCTGCGGACCGACCCGGCCTTGCAGGTCGTGGGCGTCGACTTCACCCCGCCTATGCTGGACGGGGCGCGTAACCGCGCCCGGCGCGAAGACCCGTCGGAGCGCGCCGGCTTCGTCGAGGGCGACGTGACCCGGCTCCCGTTCGGCGACGCGAGCTTCGACGGCGCGACGATGGGCTTCTCGATGCGCAACGTCGTCGACGTGGTGGCGACCCTGCGCGAAGCGCGCCGCATCCTCAAGCCCGGCGCCCGCTTCGTCAACCTCGACGTGACCAAGCCGCGCAACCCCGTCGTGCGCCGCCTCTTCCGCTTCTATTTCTACGGGATCGTGCCGCTGGTCGGCGGGCTCGTCGGCGGCTCGAAGACGGCCTACCGCTACCTGCCCAACTCGCTGACGAACTTCCCCGACGCCGACGGGCTCGCGGACCGCTTCCGGCAGGCGGGCTTTGCCGACGTGCGGACGATCCGTCTCGGGTTCGGAGCGATCGCGCTCCACGTCGGGACCGCCTGATGCTGGAGCGGACGCCGAGCGAACGCGACCTCTACGGCATGGTCGAAGAATATTTCCGGTCGTCGTTCGGAACCGCCAACGAGCTGATCACCGAGGCGGTGCGGCGGATGCTCGCGGCGGGTGGCAAGCGGCTTCGGCCGCGCATCACGCTGCTGGCGGCCGAATCGGTCGGCGCGCGCGCCGAGGACCACGTGCGGCTGGCCACGTTCATGGAGCTCATCCACGTCGCGACCTTGATCCACGACGACGTCGTGGATGGCGCGGAGACGCGCCGCGGCGTGAACGCGACCGCGGTCGACTTCGGCAACCGGGTCTCGGTGCTCGCCGGGGACTACCTGTTCGCGTGGATTTTCAAGAACGTCACCGCCGACTACGCGCACCCGATCCCCAACGTGCTCAGTTCGACGCTCGCGGACATCACCGACGGCGAGGTGCTGCAGCTGCGCGCCCTCGCCGCTCTGGACACGTCGCTCGCCGACTACGTGGAGATCGCGACCAAGAAGACGGCCTCCCTCTTTGCCGCATCCGCGGAGTGCGGCGCGCTCGCCGCCGGCGGGTCGCCGTTCGCCGTGCGGGCGCTGCACGAGTTCGGGACGGCATACGGGATCGCGTTCCAGATGCGCGACGACCTGCTCGACCTGACGGCGGACGCCGCGACGCTCGGCAAACCGGTGGGCAACGACCTGCGCGAGCGCAAGATGACGGTTCCGTTGGTTCTGGCCCTGGAAACGGGGGATCGGGAATTCCGCTCCGCCGTCGAACGTTTCTTCGCCGCGAGCGACGACACGCACGAAAACGTCGCGACCATCGTGGCGGCGGTCGCCGCGCACGGCGGCCTGGTCAAGACGGAAGCCGTCCTCGCGGGCTACGTCGAACGAGCAAAACAGTCGCTCGCGCCGCTCGGCACCGCCCCCGCCCGCTCCGAACTCGCCGCCCTCGCGGACGCCCTACTTTAAAGCCGGAGACCCCTATGTTTGGATCACCCATGGAGATTGCGGCCCTCGTCGGGGTCGCGATCCTGATCTTCGGAGCCGACAAGCTGCCGAAACTGGCCCGCAGCGCCGGCCAGGCCAAGAAAGAGTTCTTGGTCGGGCAGGCCGAGGCCGACGTCGCCGCCGAGCGGGCGCGCGAAGAAGCGCGCCGCAAGGCCGAAGCCGATGCCGCCGCAGCCGCGACGTCCGTGAACGGCGTCGGGCAGCCTACCGTCGTCCCCGACCCGCTGACCGGCGCCCCGGGCCCGACGACCGTCGCCCGACCGCACGAATAGGGCCGGCTGAAGGTGCTCGCTGAGCGGCCGCCGCTCGACGAGCGCGAGCGACAGGTCGACTGGGACCAGAAGGAGATGCCGTTCACGGAGCACCTGCGGGAGCTCCGGAACAGGCTCTTCATCTGCGTGGTGACGATCGCCGCGATCGCCGTGTGCGCGCTGTGGCCCGCGCAAAAGCTGATCCCGATCTTGAATCACCATTACTTCCCCGGCATCGTGCTCAACGCGTTCGGGCCCGCCGATGCGATCTGGGCGATCTTCAAGCTGTCGCTCTACATCGCGATCGTCCTCGGGCTCCCCGTGATCCTGTTCCAGATCTGGATGTTCGTGGTGCCGGCCGTCAACCCGAAGACGCGGCGCATGGTGTACTGGTACGTCGCGCCGTCGCTGCTGCTCGCGGCGGCGGGCATCGCATTCGCGCACTATCTCGTGCTGCCGCGCGTGATCGGCGGGCTGCTCTACATCACCGGCACCGTCGCCAAGGCGACGTTCGGGATCGAAGCGACGATCAATCTGGTGCTCTTGCTGTTTCTCGCCTTCGCGATCGTGTTCCAGACGCCGGTCGTCATGTTGCTCTGCGCGCGCATCGGGCTGATCAACAGCGTGCTGCTGCGCAAGTACCGCAAATACATCGGCTTCGGCATGCTCGTCGCCGGCGCGGTGCTCGCGCCCGACGGCAGCCCGGTCACGATGGCGCTGCTCGCGGCGCCGATGTACGTGCTTTTCGAGATCTCGATCTGGCTCATCGTCTTCATGGAGAAACGGTGGAAGCGCGAAGCGGCGGCGGAAGCGGCGTAGCGCGCGCCGGCGCGCTGGGCGGGCTGCGCGACGGCTGGGACGAGACCGTCCGGTTGTTCGCCAACGTCGCGTTCGGCGTGTCGCTGCTGGCGATCTGGGGCTTTCTGACGCTGATCGGCGTCGTGATCGACCAGGGCAAGGACGCCGCGACCTACGCCGGCGAGTACGCGCCGTCGCTCGCGCGGCTGATCGTGCGGCTGGACCTCGGCAACATCTATCACAGCGCGGCGTACATCGGCATCCTCGGGCTCATTCTGTGCTCGATGACCGCGGCGACGTTCACCAAAGTGATCCCGCGCCGCATCCCGCGCTTGAACCCGGTGAAGATCGACGCGATCCCGCTGCACGCGACCGTGCGCGTCGCGGGTGACGTCGAGCACGCGCGCGAGCGGCTCGCCGCGTTCTTCGCGCAGCGCGGCTGGCAGGTGCGTAAGCGCGAGTTCGGCGGCACCGAGTGGACGTTCGCCGATAAGAACAACTGGGCGCGGCGCGGCGTGCTCGTCGCGCACGTCGGCTTTCTGCTGATCGCGATTGGCACGACGATCTACTGGGCGAAAGGCTACAGCGGCCAGTTCGCGGTGCTGAGCGGGCAGACCGCGACGATCCCCGAGAACGGCGTGAAAGTCGATCTGAAGCGCTTCGCGTACCGCATCGATCCCATCCAAACCAAAGCCGGGACGGTGTATCAGCCGATCGACTACGTGTCGAACGCGACGGTGACCGCCAGCGACGGCAAACCGCAAGCGGCCGAGATTCGCGTCAACCACCCGTACGAGGTCGACGGTACCGCGATCTATCAAGCGACGTACGGTTTCGCGATCGACTTCCGCCTGACGAAAGACGGTCGCCCCGCGCCCGGCCCCGACCATGCGCTCAAAGAAGGCGAAGGCTTTGTGATCCCCGGGACGTCGCGCGCGATCCAGTACCAGCGCTTCGTCGGCACGATCGACCGCGCGACGGGGCGGCCCGCAGCCGACCCGCGCCCGAACGATCCCGGTGTCGTGGTGCAAGCGTACGACGGCGAGCAGCCCGCAGGCGCCGCGATGATGGCGCTCGGGCGGCCGGTCGATCTCGGCGCGGGCTACAAGCTCGAAGCGGCGCGCTACGTGCTGTACTCGGGCTTCCAGTACCGCAACGATCCCGGCATCCCGGTCGTTGGGCTCGGTGCGTTCGTGCTGCTCGCCGGGTTGTGCATCTCGCTGTATTTCTTGCCGGCGCGTCTGTTCGTGCTCGTGCGCGCAGCCGACGGCGGCACCGAGGTCGGGATCGCCGCGACGACCGTCAAAGGTTACGACGTGTTCCAAGACCGCTTCCGCGAGATCGTCGACGAACTGCGGCGCACCGAACGCGCCGAGCAGGCGTAAGGGGAAAGCATGGATCCGTTCAGACAGACACTCGACCAGACGCTGCTGGTCGTCGGCATCGCGGCCTACGTCACCGGCGCGCTCGTGCTCTTCGGACACTTCTTGTTCCGCAACTCATTGCTGCGCACGATCGGCATCCCGCTCGCGATCGTCGGCGCCGTGTCGCAGTTCGCCGAGCTCGGCGCGCGCTGGTGGATGACGGGCGTGTGGCCGCTGACGAATCTCTACGGCTCGCTGTCGCT
>JALZBE010000341.1 GCA_030947665.1 Vulcanimicrobiota bacterium
GAAGTACATCCTGCACGACTGGGATGACGACCGATCGATAGCTATCCTGCGCACCTGCCGCCGTGCGGTGCCCCAAAATGGGCGGTTGCTGGTCGTGGAGTCGTTGGTGTCGAGCGGGAATGCGGCGTCATTCGCCAGGAGCCAGGACATAAATATGCTCATCAACATGGGCGGGCGGGAGCGCACGGAGGCCGAGTACCGCGCCGCGCTGGAGACGATCGCGTCCGAAGCCGACGCGCTCGAAGCGCTCACGCGCGACCTGCTCACGGTTGCGCGCGCGGACGCGAACGGCGCGGCCGTGCCGTTCGCGCCGATCGATCTGAGCGCCGTCGCGAGGGACGCCGTACAGAGGCTCGCCGTCTTGGCGGCGGAGCGCAGCGTGCGCGTGACCGTCGACGCCGCCGCGAATGCGACCGTGCTCGCCGAACGCGACGGGCTGGCGCGCGCCGTGGTCACGGTGCTGCATAACGCGCTCAAGTACGCCGCCGGTGGCGGGACCGTCGAGGTGCGCGTGGCGCGCGACGGTGATTTGGTGGAGCTGCGCGTCAGCGACGACGGGCGCGGCTTCTCCGAGGAAGGCTTACGGCGCGCGTTTGACCGGTTCTGGCGTGACGACGAAACGCGCGCGCTGCCCGGCAGCGGCCTCGGCCTCGCGATCGCCAAAACGGCGGCCGAGCGCTTCGGCGGGACGATCGCGATCGCGAACGGTGCCGGCGGCGGCGCCGTCGTGCGGCTGCGGTTCCCCGCTCAGCCGAGGTAGAGCCCCTCGAACATCGCGTCGATCGCGAACGCAAAACCGACCATTGTCGCATGCCGCACGACATCGCCGGGACCGAAGCGCTCGACCCCGTCTCGCGAATGCGCGATCACCGTCCGCTTCGGCGGATCGACGACGAACACGACGCGCGTGCCCGCCGCGAGATACGCCCCGATCTTCCACGCCAGATGCCGTTCGGATTCTCCGGCCGAGAGAATCTCGACGGCGATCTCCGGAGCGCGCGGCGGTGCTTCGGCGGCCGCCGGGCCAAGTTCTTCGAGCGACTCGTTCGACAGATAGGCGACGTCGGGTACGAGCGACGCGAACGAATGCCCGGGGGCACGAAACTCGTGCCGCCATTCGTGAATCGCTCTGGCTCGTTTGCCACCCCATTCGCGCAATGCGAGCGTCCAGCGCAGCTCGAGTTCCTGGTGCCGCCACTTCGGGCTCATCTTCTGCACCAGACGGCCGTCGATGAGCTCGGTCGCGGGTTCGGTCTCGGGGATTTCGATCGGGGCCAACATTTCGTACTCCTCACGCCAATCTATCACTGCGTGAGGGTCCCGCGTCAAGGGTCCGAAACGACTATCCGCTGACTCTCGCTTCGCGCTTCGTCACGCGCCACACGTTTCGGACGTCTTTGATCGATTGCAGTTTGCGCAGCAGGGTGTGCAGGTGCTCGATGTTGCTGATCTGCACCGTCAGCGAGATCAGCGCCAGGTCGCGCTTCGTGCCGGCCTTCACCGAGCTGATCGCCGTCTTGAGACCGGCCGCGACGCCGAGGACGTCTTGCAGCAGGCCGCTGCGGTCCGTCGCTTCGATCTCGATATCGACCGCGTGCGTCAGCGACGATTGGCCGAGCCACTCCGCTTCGAGGATGCGCTCGGGGGCCGCGTTCATGTACGCGGTGTTCGGGCAGTCGGCGCGGTGCACCGACACGCCCTTGCCGATCGTCACGAAGCCCATGATGGGATCGCCGGGCACCGGGCTGCAGCACTTCGACAGCCGCACGAGCACATCGTCGACGCCGGCGATGCGGATGCCGCTGGCGTTGCGCGCGACGCGGCGCGCCGTCGATGGGCGCGGCAGCGGGATCGCCACGACGTTGTCGGCCTTCGACTCCTCGCGCAGCCGCTGCACCACGTTGCCCGCCGTGACGTCACCGAAGCCGACGGCCGCGAACAGGTCGGTCGGGTTCACGTAGTTGAGCTTTTTCGCGACCTTCTCGATCGCATCGCCGCGCGCGACGTCGATGCGCAGGCCGGCGCGCGCGAGCTCGGCCTCGACGGCCTCCTGGCCGCGCAGCGTGTTCTCTTCCTTCTTCTCTTTGCGGAACCACTGCTTGATCTTGTGCTTCGCGCCGCTCGTCTTGACTTGCGTCAGCCAATCCAGCGACGGGCGCGACGACTTGTTCGTGAGGATCTCGACGATGTCGCCGTTCTTGATGTGCGAGTCCAGCGGCACGATCTTGCCGTTGACCTTCGCGCCCACGCAGTGGTGGCCGACGTCGGTGTGCACCTGGTACGCGAAATCGAGCGGCGTCGCCGTCGCGGGCATCGAGAACACGTCGCCCTTGGGCGAGAAGATGAACACCTGCGTGTCGAACAGGTCGAGCTTGAGGTTCTCCATGAACGTGCGCGAGTCGCGCATGTCGTTCTGCCACTCCAGCAGCGAGCGCAGCCAGGTGAGCTTCTCTTCTTTCTTGGGGCCTTCTTTGTAACTCCAGTGCGCCGCGATGCCGTACTCCGACGTGCGGTGCATCTCCCAGGTGCGGATCTGCACTTCGAGCGGATCGCCGCCGGGCCCGACGACCGTGGTGTGCAGCGACTGGTACATGTTGGGCTTGGGCATCGCGATGTAGTCTTTGAAGCGGCCGGGGAGCGGCTTCCACATCGCGTGCACGACGCCGAGCGCGCCGTAACAATCCTTTACCGATTCGACGATGACGCGCACCGCGGTGAGATCGTAGATCGTCGAGAAGTCGCGGCCTTTCTGCATCTTCTTGTGGATCGAGTAGAAGTGCTTGGGGCGCCCGGTGGTGTCGGCTTGCACGCCGACCTTTTCGAACTCCGATTTCAAATCGGTGATCACGAGCGCGACGGCTTCCTCGCGCTCGACGCGCTTCTTCGCGACGCGTTCCGCGATGTCGCGGTATGCATCGGGATCGAGATAGCGCAGCGCGAGGTCTTCGAGATCCCACTTGACGCGCCAGATGCCGAGGCGGTGCGCGATCGGCGCGTAGATCTCGATCGTCTCGCGCGCGATCGCCTGTTGCTTGGGCGCCGGCAAACTCGACAGCGTGCGCATGTTGTGCAGGCGGTCGGCCAGCTTGATGATGATGACGCGGATGTCCTTGGCCATCGCCAGGAACATCTTGCGCAGGTTCTCCACCTGCGCGTCTTCTTTGGATTGATACGGGATGCGCGTCAGCTTGGTGACGCCGTCGACCAGCGCCGCGATCTCGTCGCCGAACTCCGCCGCGACCTGCTCGTTGGAGATCGCCGTGTCCTCGACCACGTCGTGCAGCAGTGCCGCGGCGATGGTCGCGCGGTCCATCTCCAGGTCGGCCAGCACGTCGGCCACCGCCAGCGGGTGGGCGATGTAGGACTCGCCCGACGCCCGGTGCTGTCCGTCATGAGCCCGGTCGGCCACCTCGTAGACGCGCTCCAGCCGGCCCTCCTCGAGCGAGGGATCGTACGAGCGGACCTTGCCTACGAGATCAGCGATGGTCATGGATGTGAAGCCTTATCCTATCCTGACCCACCCCCGATTGCAAAGGCTGCGGCCGCTCGCCTCAATACTTTATGAAGCTCGTCAGTTCGACGTCGGCCAGGGCGGCGCGGCCGTTGAGGGCTTCCAGCTCGATCAGGACGGCGGTGCCCACCACGTCCGCGCCCAGCTTCTTGAGCAGGCGCAAGGTTGCGGCGATCGTGCCGCCGGTCGCCAGCAGATCGTCGACGACGAGCACGCGGTGGCCGTGGCCGACGGCGTCCGCGTGGATCTCCAGCGTGTTGGTACCGTACTCGAGCGCGTACTGCTCGCTGAACTTCTCGCCCGGCAGCTTGCCGGGCTTACGGACCGGGACGAAGCCGGCGCCGAGTGCGTACGCGACCGGCGCGCCAAGCATGTAACCGCGTGCTTCGATGCCGACGACGGCGTCGACGCGCGCGTCACGAAAGCGCTCCACGAAAAGATCGATGGTCGCCTTGAAACCCGTGGGATCGGCGAGCAGCGGCGTGATGTCGCGGAACAGGATGCCTGGGATCGGAAAATCGGGGATGGCCCGGATCAGCGATTCGATCGGCTCGGTCACGGCTCGCCCGCTTCGCGCTCGCCCCCACGAGGCCTGCGCCACCGGGACCGTCGCTTGCGACCCGCATCACATCCCCGGGGAACCGCACGGA
>JALZBE010000342.1 GCA_030947665.1 Vulcanimicrobiota bacterium
GCGGTACTGCGGCGTTTCGAGCGGCGGCGCCGCGTCCACGATCGCGTCGGTTCCGACGCGGCCGGCGAACCACCGATAGCCGGCGTACGCGCCGACGGCGAAGCCGAGCATTAGCGCGCGCCGCCCCCAGCCGCCGCCGCCGCGGCGTCCGGATCCGTCGTCGTTTTCGTCGCTGTCCAAGTGCCCGTGCTCGTCGAGTTCGTCGGTCGCGTTGCCCGCGACCGCGAACGAGTGCGGGTCGTAGCGGTTCAGCTTCACGTTGACGTGCCAGCGGTCACTGTCCGGGATCGCGAGCGCCTCGACGAGCACGTCGGTCAGCCGGTTGCGCAGCGCGAACCAGCTCTTTTCATCGACGTCCGGCGCGCTGATCTCGAGGTGGGTGTCCGCGATCGCCCCGTCGCTCACCAGCCGGCCCGCGACCGCGAAGTCGTCGGGCGCGAACGGCGTGAAGTGGACGGTCGCCCACTCCGGTTTCTGATCGGGCAGCACGTCGAGGACGGTCGACGTGAGCTCGTCGGCGAGGTGACGCTTCGTGGCGTCGTCAAGCGGGAGCGAGGAGAGGCGAAGATACGGCATATCGTTCATATCGTACCCCGCCGGCGGGTGCCCGCGCGGAAGCCTCCGCGGGATCGGCCGAGGTTCGCAACTCCGCCCGGGGCGAGGGTCGGGCCTGCGCCCGGGGAAGATTTCAGCGTGGCCTTTTACGCTCGTCAGGGACGTCTTCCGGAGAAGCGGCACACCCAGTTCCGCTCAGCCGAAGGCGGCCTGTACGCCGAAGAGCTGATGTCGACCAAGGGGTTCGAGAGCGTCTACTCGCTCGCGTACCACCTGCGCCCGCCGACCGCGACGCTCGACGTAAAGCCGTGGGACCGGCCGATGGTGCGCTTCCTGCCGAACGATCCCGTCCGCAACCGGCACTGGTTCACCGGGCGTACCGCCAAGACGGGCGACGCTGTCGAAGCGCGCGTCCCGCTGGTCGGCAACGACGACATCGTGCTGTCGACCGCGGTCGTCACCGAGCCGATGGAGTATTTCTTCCGCAACGCCAGCGGTGATGAGATGCTGTTCGTGCAGGGCGGCGACGGCGTGCTGGAGTCGTCGTTCGGCGAGCTGGACTACCGCGCGCACGACTACGTGTACGTGCCGATGGGGACCACGTACAAGCTGCAGCCGCGCACGCCGACGACGCTGTTCGTCGCCGAATCGTCGGGCCAGATCACGGTCCCGCGCAAGTTCCGCAACGAGTTCGGCCAGCTCGCCGAGCACGCGCCGTACTATGAGCGCGACTTCCGCGCGCCGGTGCTGCGCGATCCGGTCGACGCGGTCGGCGAGTTCGACGTGCGCGTCACCGCGAAAGGCCGCCACGCGAAGTACGTCGTCGCGAACCACCCGTTCGACGTCGTCGGCTGGGACGGCTTCTGCTACCCGTTCGCGTTCAACGCGCACGACTACATGCCGATCACCGGCAAGATCCACCAGCCGCCTTCGTCGCACCAGATCTGGGACGCCCCCGGCGCGGCGTTCATCCTGTTCGCGCCGCGCATGTTCGACTACCATCCGCTCGCCGTGCCCGCGCCGTACAACCACTCGTCGGTGGATTGCGACGAGATCATCTACTATGCGTCGGGCAACTTCATGTCGCGCCGCGGCATCGAGGAGAAGTCGGTGACGCTGCACGCGGCGGGCGCGCCGCACGGCCCGCAGCCGGGCGCAGTCGAAGCGTCGCTCGGCAAAGCGTCGACCGACGAGCTGGCCGTCGCGATCGACGCGTTCGGCCCGCTGCGCGTCGCGGAAACGGTCAGCGGCGTCGAGGACGTGACGTACTTCCGAAGTTGGGTCGCGCAACCGACGGGGGCGTAGGCTGACGACTGATCCGTGTGCCGGTCAGGTTCGGTGCGCGACGACCGTGAACATCGGCGTGCGGCGGCTCTTGTACGATTGCGCGTGCCGCACGTCGCGCTCAGTAGTGTAACCGAGAATCGCGAGCATGTTGGAGATGCTCTCAGGCGAGAACGACCACCACGCGTCGCGCGGCTCGCCTCTGCGAGCGTTCGGCAAGAACAGCGGGCTGCGCCGACGCGCCGGTCCCGCGAGCAGTGATAGCGCCGACAGCGGCGAGCGGCGTTGCGCGAGCTCGGTCACGACGATCGTCGCGGGACGCAACGCTGCGGCGTTCTGCAGCGCGAGGAACGGATCGCGCACGTGCAGCAGGATCGCGCCGAACGTACACAGGTCGATCGGCCCGATCGACTGCGGAATCGCGTACACCGTGCCGTAGACGACGTTTGCGCGCGAGCCGAGCGCGCGGTGGTTGAACCACCAGCTCTTGTTCAGCCGCGTGATGTGCTCGCGCCGCCGCGGCAGCTCCTGCGCGAGGTCGAGTCCCGCATACGGCACGATGTCCCACGACTGCGTGGCGGACAGATCGTAGGCGACGACGTCCGCGCCGCGCCGCTCCATCTCGAAGCACAGAAAGCCGCTCGCCGTGCCGATCTCGAGCACGCGTTTGCCGGCGACGTCCTCGTGCCCGAGGTAGTCGTCGACGCCGCCGCGCAGATCCCACTCGCCCGTGACGACGCCGTGGCCGGGCACGTCCATCGTGTGGTAGAAATAGCACGCAGCAATGTCCGCGACGTCGATCGGCGCGGCGTACGGCGGTTGGGACGCGTGGTTCATGAGTCTGGGCTCGCCGCGAACGCAAAACGATCCAGCACGACGTAGCGGGCACCGGTGCGTTCGGTGAACGATGCGTAGAGCGTCACGCTCGCAATCCGCTGCGGCGCGATCTGCGGCGCTTCGACGGCCGGCAGCGCGGCGCGGCCGTCGCTGCGGGCGAGCGTGACGTGCGCGTCGGAGTGCGGTTCAAACGTGAACCCGAGCACCGCGAGCGGGCAGCGCACCGCATCGCAGAGCGCGCCGAACGCCGCTACGGCGGCCGCCGGGCCGATCCACGCGAGGCGCGGCTTGCGCGCGTTCGGAAACGCGCCCACGATCTCCAGCGGCACGTCAAACGCGCGGACGGACACCGCGGCCTCGCGTGCCGCCGCCGTGAGTGCGGCGATTCGCTCGTCGTCGACTCCGCCGAGAAACGCGACGGTGAGATGATAGTTCTCCGGCGCGACCCATCGGGCGGCCCAGTCCTTCGCGCGCATCGTCTCCGCGACGTGTGCGCAGGCCGCGCGCGCCGCGTCGTCGATGTCGGCCGCGATGAAAAGCCGGTATCTCACGAACGTGCGGAGCTATGGCGCCGGCTGCGCGGTGAGCTGCACGCGGCGGTCGGTCAGGTTGTCGAAGGCGCGCATGCCGGGGCCGTATTCCCAGTGCTCGCGGTCGACGCGATGCAAATCGCGTACGATTCCGTGCGCAGACGACGACGGCGGATGCTGGGAGTTCGGAGAACCATGGCGCGCGCTTCAGCGCGGTCGGCGCGGCACCTTGTCGGCCGATCGCGCCGGCCGGGCAGGGAGCCTCCCGACCGCGCGAAAATGATCCACGGTGCCGTCGTATTATTTGGTCCCGTGGTTGCTGGTCGCGATGTGCCTGGGGCTCCTCGCCCTGATCTACTGGGGCGGTTTCATCGAAGAACGCCGCAACGGCCGGACCCGCAACTAAGAAAAACGGGCGCCCCTCGCGGAGCGCCCGTTCGCCGTTTGGGTTCGCCTGCGTTCGCGGCTAGGCGACGTGCGCCGGCGCGAGATCGTGCTGCTGCAGGATCAGGCCCGGCGAGTTGATATGCTTGTTCATGCCGAGCGTCGACGGGTCGACGCCGAGCGCGAGCGCGACGAGCTGCGGCAGGTGGAAGATCGGCAGATCGGTGCGGCCCCAGCGCTGCACGCTGTCGGCCTGGTAGCCGTCGAGCGCGAGGTGGCACAACGGGCACGGCGTGAGGACTGCTTCCGCGCCGTTGTCTTTGGCCATGCGCATGTTCTGGCCGACCATGTTCGCGGCGATGCCGTCTTTCTCGAGCTGCACGTGGAAGCCGCAGCACCGCGTGCGTCCCGCGTAGTCCACTGATTCGCCGCCCAGTGCTTCGATGAGGTCTTCGAGTGAGTGCGGGTTGCGCGCCGACTCCCAGCCGTTGACCGACTCGGGGCGGATGATGTGGCAGCCGTAGAACGCGGCGACCTTGAGGCCGTTGAGCGGGTTGACCACCATCTTCG
>JALZBE010000044.1 GCA_030947665.1 Vulcanimicrobiota bacterium
GCCGTGGCCAGCAGCTCGCGGGTGTCGTGCTCGGTGGTGACGACGTGAGTGAAGCGGTTGAGGCCGGATTCGACCCCGCGCTTCATTTCGGTGGTCAGCATGGTCTTGGCGTCGAGCGCCTCCGCGGCGTATTCGCACGCCGCCCAGGGATCGGTGTGGTCGCCGCACGTGTAGAAGTCCATCGCGGCGTAGCCGGTCTCCGGCCACGTATGGATCGACAGGTGCGACTCCTCGATCACCACCACTCCGGACACCCCTTGGGGCTGGAAGCGGTGGAAGGCCGTCGTGACGATGGACGCGTTGGCCGCTTTCGCGGCGTTCTCCATCATCGCACGGACCGCGTCGACGTCGGTGAGCTTGGCGGCATCACAGCCGGACAACTCGCAGACGATGTGCGTACCGAGTGCTTTCAATTTTTTTCTGGTCTCCTCGGGAGCTTTCGGTTGGGAGAATCCCACCTCCAGGCGCGTCGTCCAGCGCGTGCGGTACACCGTCTCGCTGTCGACCTTTCAGCAGACTCTTGCCGGCGCGGCCTCCTTACGAGCCGAACGGGCGTTCCACTGCGATGGCGCGTTGGGCGCGCCGTCCCCCTCGAACTGCGGCGACCCCATACCCATAAGGAGCACGGGGCCGATGAAGTCCGTCGCCTATGGTACCCCCCGGGGGGTCCCTTGTAAATAGCTTTCGCCCGTGGCGTGAAGCGCGGGCCGAATGTCGAACGTCGCAACGATGCGTGCCGATTCGGTGAGCCCTTGTTTCCTGAGCCCCGCGCACGTGAGGACGCGAGCGGCCGAGCGGGCGCTCTCGGTCGAGGAGCTCGTGCTCGAGTTGCTGCCGTGGGCCGAAGCCTACGCAAGTTCGCCCATCTCGAACTTCCGCGTCGGCGCGATCGCGCTGGGCCTGTCGGGCGCACTCTATGCCGGTGCGAACCTCGAGTTCCCGGGCGAATCACTGAGCTTCTCGGTTCACGCGGAGCAGGCTGCGGTCTACAATGCCTGGGTCCACGGCGAGGCCGGCGTCACGCTGATCGCGTCGACCGCGGCGCCGTGCGGGTATTGCCGGCAATTCCTGAACGAGCTGACGACCGCGAGCGAGCTCCGCGTCGTGCTGCCCGGTCGACCGCCGACGACGCTCGCCGCCCTGCTGCCGGAGGCGTTCGGACCGCGCGACCTCATCATGAGCGGCGGCCTGATGCAGCCGTCGACGCGCTCCCTGAAGCTCGGCAAGGCTGCCGAAGACCGGGCCGCGACCGCTGCGTCTTCGGCCGCCGCAGACCTGGTCACTGCCGCGGCGCTGGCTGCCGCCTCCGCGGCATACGCCCCATACAGCGGCACCTATGCCGGCGTCGGGCTGCGGATGGCCAGCGGGGCCGTCTTCGCAGGCCGCTACGCCGAGAACGCCGCGTTCAACCCGAGCCTGTCGCCGCTCCAGGGTGCGCTGGTCGCGCTCACGCTGGCTGGCGGCTCCCATGCCGCCATCGACGACGCGGTGCTCGTCGAGGCATCCGAGCCCACTCCCGGACGCCTCCAGCCTAACGCCGGCCAGCGAGCGACGACAGCCGCCCTCCTAGCCGCTGTCGCGCCGGGCGTTCCGCTGCGCTACCTTCGGGCTGACTACGAGGGGGACGGCCGCCACGGTGCAGGCGTCTGAGGGGTTAGATAGTACAGATACCTCTGCACTTTCTTGACCGAGCTGGTGCAGACCGAATACGCTGGGAGACCCATGGCCGCCACGACCGAATCCCTCATCGAGGAATACCGACACGGGTTCCACGACCCCGAGGACACGTACGCCTTCAAGTCCGACAAGGGCCTGAACCGCGAGATCGTCGAGCGCATCTCGTCGATGAAGAACGAGCCGGCCTGGATGCGCGACTTCCGCCTCAAAGCGTACGACGTATTCCGGTCCAAGCCGATGCCGACGTGGGGCGACACCGCGCTGCTCAACGAGATCGATTTCGACAACATCCGCTACTTCGTCAAAGCCGGCGAGAAGACGGAACAGAACTGGGACGACGTCCCGGACGACATCAAGCGCACGTTCGACCGCCTCGGTATCCCCGAAGCGGAGCGGAAGTTCTTGTCCGGCGTCTCGGCGCAGTACGAGTCGGAAGTGGTGTATCACTCCGTCATTGAGGCGCTCGAAAAAGATGGCGTGATCTTCTGCGACATGGACACCGCGCTGCGCCAGTATCCCGAGATCGTCCAGAAGTATCTCGCGACGGTGATCCCGGTCCAAGACAACAAGTTCGCGGCGCTCAACTCCGCGGTGTGGTCGGGCGGCTCGTTCGTGTACGTGCCCAAAGGCGTCGAAGTGAAGATGCCGCTCCAAGCCTATTTCCGGATCAACACCGAGAACATGGGCCAGTTCGAGCGCACCCTGATCATCGCCGACGAAGGCTCGAAAGTGCACTACATCGAGGGCTGCACCGCACCGCAGTTCTCCACCGCGTCGCTGCACTCGGCCGTCGTCGAGCTGATCGCCATGGAAGGCGCGTCGATCCGCTACACGACGATCCAGAACTGGTACCGCAACATCTACAACCTCGTCACCAAGCGCGCCGTCGCGTACAAGAACGCGACGGTCGAGTGGGTGGACGGCAACATCGGCTCGCGCCTGACGATGAAATACCCCGCAATTTACCTGATGGGCGAGGGCGCGCGCGGCGAGATCCTTTCGGCGGCGTTCGCGGGCGAAGGCCAGCATCAGGACGCCGGCGCGAAGGTGATCCACGCGGCGCCGAACACGACGTCGGTCGTCACGAACAAGTCGGTCACCGCGCACGGCGGCAAGACGACGTACCGTGGTTTGGTCGAGATCCACGCGGGCGCCGTCGGCGCGAAGACGCGCGTGAAATGCGACGCGCTGATCATGGACGACAAGTCGTCGTCCGACACCAAGCCGACGATGAAGATCGACGAGCAGCGCTCGACGGTCGAGCACGAAGCGTCCGTCTCGAAGATCGGCGAGGAACAGCTGTTCTACGCGATGAGCCGCGGCCTCACCGAAGCCGACGCGACCGCGATGATCGTCAACGGCTTCTTCGACTTCTTCGTCAAAGAGCTCCCGATGGAATACGCCGTCGAACTGAACCGCCTGATCAAGATGGAGATGGAGGGTTCGGTCGGCTAAGCCGCCCGAACCTCATACAATTGCGCCGTTCGGGGAATAATCCGGACGTGCGTGCTCGACCGCTCCTCGCCTTGGCAGGCGCTCTGGCCGTCGTCTCGCTTGCGCCCTCGCCGGTGCGGGCCACGAAGGTGTGCGCCTGGGCGATCCCCAGCGAGATGATTTCCAAGGTCTTCTCCGGTGACGCGCATAGCGGGGCGCCGTTCCGGTTCAAGGTTGTCGAGAGCACGGAACTCGACGACGGCACCAAGGTACCGGCGGGCACCGTCGGCTACGGCATCATCCGCGCGGCGAGCTCGGCGGGACGCCACAACCACGACGGCATGCTCTCGCTCGAGCCGCGCTACATCGTCCTGGAGAAGGCGAACAGCACGTCGGAACGCATCGTTCCCGTCACGATGAACCCGCTGCTGCCCGTGACGTGGACGCCGTCGGAGCCGCTACTGAACAAAGCCGCCTCCCACGTGCCGCTGCCCGTTCCGGGCCTGGTGATGTCCGGCGTGAACATGGTGCGCTGGGGCCGCAACATCACGCTGGGGCCAGGCTTCACCTTCACGGTTCTCCCGGTCGAAAATCTCGCGCGCGGCCCGGTCTGCTGACCGTGCGCGTGCGGCGCGTGCTGCGCTGGAGCACGATTGCGTTCGCGGCGCTCGTCGCGGTCGCCGTCATCGCGCTCGCGATCGGCGCGCCGGTTCCGATCGGCGACGCGCAGTTATTGTTTCCGCCGCAGCGCCCGCCGCTTGCCGCATGGAACCGTCCGGGCGTCGAGACGTTCAGCGTACGCGCGGCCGACGGTACGATGCTGCGCGGCTGGATCTTGCGCGGCCGCCGCGACGCGCCCTGGCTGCTCATCGACTACGGCAACGCGAGCAGCATGGAGAACATGTTTCCCCTTGCGACGTGGTTCGTGCGGCGGCTCGGCTACACCACGGTCATGTGGGATTACCGCGGCTACGAGTTCTCCGGCGGGCGCATCGACGCACTTGCATCACGCGACGATGCCCTGCGCGTGTACGACGCCGTGCGCGCGCACAGCAGAAGCGTCCCATTCGTCTACGGACTCTCCTACGGAACCACCATCGCAGTGCACATGGCCGCGTCCCGCCCGGTGCGCGGGCTCGTGCTGCACGCGCCGCCGTCGGACGCGACGACGGAGGTCTTCGCGGTGCGCGACGGTTTCGTGCCGTGGCCCGTTCGCCGGCTGCGTCCGGTGCCGACGCGCTCGCTGCGCATAGCACTGGACGAAGCGCACGAGATCGCGCGCGTTACGGCCCCTCTGATCGTGTTACACGGCAATGCCGACGCGCTCATCCCGATCTCGCAAGGGCGAGCGGTCGAGCGCGCGGCGGGATCGCGCGACAAGCGTTTCATCGTCCTGCCCGGCGCGCGGCACGGCGACGTGTTCTATGCGAACACGCCGGCTGGCGACGCGATCGCGGCGTTCCTCGCCGCGCGCTGAGCGCGGCTATCTGACGCCGAGCAGCTCGACGTCGAAGTTCAGCGTTGCGTTCGGCGGGATCACCGGCGGGTAGCCGCGCTTACCGTACGCCAGTTGCGGCGGGCACACGAGCTTGCGCCGGCCCCCGACGCGCATCGTTGCGACGGCTTCGTCCCAGCACTTGATCACGCCGTGCTGACCGAGCGTAAATTCGAACGGCTGACCGTGGTCGCGCGAGCTGTCGAACTTCTTGCCGTTGAGGAACGTGCCGGTGTAGTGCACGATCGCCGTCTGACCGGCGCGCGGCTTGGCGCCCTTGCCGACTTTGAGATCGGTGTATTTCAGGCCGTCGGGGAGCGTGACGGATTTCGCGGCGGCGGTCTTCGCCGCAGCGGGCTTGTACGTCATGCTCGTCGCGGCGGCGACCGGACGGGACGGTGCTAGCGGGAGCGCGATGGTCAGCGCGGCGCCGAACGCGAGCATGATCGATGCGGAACGGGTCATGCCGCACTCTTCGCGAACGACGCCGCATGCCCCAGCCGGTCGCCAAATTTCACGAGATTCCGCCGGCGACGACGAAGCGCGTGGTCGTCGACGGCGTCGAGGTGCTCCTGTGCAACGTCGACGGCGATCTGTACGCCGTCGCGGACGTCTGTACGCACGACGGCGGCCCGCTCGACCAGGGCGAGCTGCAAGGCTGTCAGATCATGTGCCCGCGCCACGGCGCGCTGTTCGACGTGACGACCGGCCGCGCACTGACGCTCCCCGCAGTGATGCCGCTGGAAACCTACACCGTGCGCGTCGAGGGAGAGGACGTCTACGTCGAAGACGTCTGACGCCGCTAGACGAGCCTAGACGTGCTCGTCCGCTTCGGCCTTCGACAGGCTCAGGATGACCCGTGGTGCGCGTCGCGCTGGTCGTCCCGGTTTTGGTCCTCGTCGCTTTCGCCGTAGACCACTTCGGGGGTCTGGGAGATCCCCGCGACATCCGCCTCGCGACGGCTCAGGGGGCTCTCGTCGTCGCCCAGGGTTCGTAGCTGGCGCGGCATGCCCGAGTCCGGATGGTCGGTGACCTCCGAGGGGAGCGCGTTCTTGTAATCGCCCTGTTGCTCGGTATTCGTATCGCGTGCCATACGGGTGCCGTACCCACCAGCGGCGCACGCCACCGCCCGGCGGCGCACCGTTTGTCGAACGACACAGCCGGGCGCTTCACGCTAGGATCGGTGCATCATGGCGACGAGGTTGTTGGTCTGCCCGCCCGGTCACGACGATGCAACGGCGGATGCGCAGCGCCAATGGGCACGGTTCACGGAGCTCGCGGGCTGTCTGGGCGACGTCGAGTTCGTGCGCATCGACGCGCAGGCACGCACGCCGGACCTCGTCTTCACCGCGAACGCGGCGCTCATGGTGGACAACCTCGCGATCGTGTCGAGCTTCCGACACGCCCAGCGCCGCCGCGAGCAGCCGGTGTACCGCGCCGCGCTCGCGCGCGCAGGGTATGCGACGACCTTTTTGCGCCAAACGTATTTCGAAGGCGCCGGCGACGCGATGTTCGACCGCGTCCGTCCACTGCTCTACGCGGGCTACGGCTGGCGTACCGAGCGCGGCGCGACGCTGCAGCTCCAGGAAATTGTGGGCTGCCGCGTGCTGCCGGTGCTGCTGGTCGACGAGCGCTTCCACCACCTCGACACCGTCCTTTGTCCGCTGTCCAGTGGGCACGTCATGGCGTACATGGACGCGTTCTCGCCGCATGCGCAGACGCTGCTGCGCCGTGCGATCGAGCCTGGCTATCTGATCGACGTGTCGGTCGACGACGCGCTGCACCTCGCGTGCAACGCGGTGGAGATCGGCGACGCAGTGATCGTGCACGAGTGCACGCGGCGCTTGCGCGAACGACTGCACGACGCCGGCTATAGCGTGGCCCGCACCGACCTCTCCGAGTTCCATTCGGCCGGTGGCGGCGCGAAATGCCTAACGCTGCGGCTCGACGACGGGCCGGCCCTCTTGGAGGCTGCGGCGACCGCCTAAGCCCGTCACACCACGCTCAGCGCGGAGGATGCTTCGCGCGCTCCTCGGCACGCGCCCAGCCGTCCGGTGTGTCGACGTCGAATACATGCGCGACGTCGAGCTCGTCGATCGCGCCCGAGCGCAATGCGGGATCGAGGCGGGCGCGCATGGGCGGCTCGTCGTCACGCAACGCGGGGATGCGTGCGCGCGCTTTGGGCGACCACACCACGGGATGACCGGGTACATCCGCGACGACGGGCCACGCGAGGTCGGCCTCGTCCGCGACGCGCTCGATGAACGCGCGTACGCGCTTGGCGTCGAGAAACGGCAGATCGCAGGGAAGCACGGCGAGGTGCGCATCCTGCGGGATCGCCGCGTTCGCAAGGGCGAGCGTCGCGCTCGGCCCCGCGGTCGGCTCCGTCACGATCACCTGCACGCCGCGGATGCCGGAGATCGTGTCGCGCACCGGCCGTGTAGCGACGAACACCGGCTCCAGATCGGCAAGCCCGCGCGCGACGCGGCGTGCGAGCGGTTCGCCGGCGAACAGCGCCGTGAGCTTGTTGAACCCCATGCGCTGCGAACGGCCGCCGGCGAGGACGACCGTCCGCACGCGTTCGATGTGCAATTCTGCTACACCGCGGCCGAACCGAGCAGCTTCTCCGGCACGATCGGCAAGTCGCGCACGCGCACGCCGGTCGCGTGGTACACCGCGTTCGCGACCGCGGCAGCCACGCCCGTGATGCCGATCTCGCCGACGCCGCGGATGCCGAGCGGGTTGAACCGCAGATCCGGCTCCTCGACGAACAGCACCTCGATCTGGGGGATGTCCGCGTTCACCGGTACGTGGTAATCGGCCAGGTTGTTCGTGACGACGGCGCCCGCGCGCGTGTCGCGCACCGTCTCCTCGAACAATGCCATCCCGATACCCCAGGTGATGCCGCCGATCATCTGCGAGCGCGCCGTCTTCGCGTTGAGGATGCGCCCGCAGTCGAACACGCCGAGCGCGCGCGACACACGCAGCCGCGCGAGCTCTTCGTCGTAGCGCACTTCCACGAACTGCGCACCGAACGAATGGAACGAATACCGCACGCCCTCGTCGCCGGGGGACGCGCTGCCGAGCGCTTCGATCGCGCCCGTCTCAGAAAGGCGGGCGAGATCGCCGTACGCGATCGCGCGCGACGCATCGTCCTTCGCGCGGAGCGCCCCGTCCCGCGCTTCGACCGCATCCTCGGCAAGGCCGTGCAGCGGCGACGCTTCGGACGTCGTCGCGAGCGCCAGCGCGTCGCGGTACGCGCGCTGCGCGGCGTCCTGCACCGCGGGACCGACGCTGGCGGAGCTCATCGAGCCGCCCGCGACCGGCGCGTTCGGGAACGTCGAGTCGCCGATGCGCACGTGCACCGCGCTCGTGTCGACGCCGAGCGTGTCGGCCGCGATCTGCGCGAGGATCGTGTACATCCCGGTACCGAGGTCGTGCGTCGCGCTCGCGACATCGACGGAGCCGTCGGCCCCGATCGTCAGGCGAGCCTCGGCGGGCGCGCGCATCGCCGGATACGTCGCGGTCGCGACGCCCCACCCGATCAGCTCGTCGCCCTCGTGCATCGAGCGAGGGGCGTGCGCGCGCGTGCTCCAGCCGAACGCCTCCGCGCCGCGCTCGTAGCACGCGAGCAGGTGCTTCGATGAGAACGGAAGCCCGCTGGTCGGGTCGGTGCTCGTGTGGTTGCGGCGCAGCACGTCGAGCGGATCCACGCCACACGCGTACGCGAGCTCGTCGAGCGCACTGCCCAATGCGAACGAACCGGGCGCTTCGCCCGGCGCGCGCATCGCGGTGGGTGTCGGTACGTCCAGCCGCGCGAGGCGGTGCGTGACGGCGATGTTCGGGATGTCGAACAGCATCGTCGTGACGCCGCCGGCCGACTCGACGAACGTGCCTACGCGCGACGACTCGCTGACGACGTCGTGCAGCACGGCCTTCAGCCGGCCGTCCCGCGCCGCGCCGACGCGCAGGTGCTGATGCGTCTCGCTGCGGCGCCCGCACGACGTGAACATCTGCTCGCGCGTAAGGACGAGCTTCACCGGGCGGTTCGTGAGCTTCGCCGCCATGGCGGCGATCACGGTGTGCGGCCAGAAGAAACCTTTGCAGCCGAAACCGCCGCCGAGAAACGGGGCGATGACGCGCACGCGCTCCTCGTCGAGCGCGAAGTGTTTCGCGAGCGCGGCGCGCGTGCCGCGCACCCACTGCGTCGAGTCGTGCACGGTCAGCTCGCCGTCGCGCCACTCGGCGACGGTCACCGACGGCTCGAGCGGGTTGTGGTTCTCGGCCGGCGTGACGTACTTCGCGTCGATCCGCACGTCGCTCGCCGCATACGCGGTTTCAGGCTCACCGCGCCGCGGCTGGATGTCGTCGCCGAACCATTGCGCGGGCGTATCGATCTGGTGCGCGTTCTCGATCGTCACCTCGGCGCTTTGCACGTCGTACGCGATGCGCAGCAGCGCCGCGCCTTCGCGCGCCGCCTCGAACGTCGTGCCGACCACCGCCGCGACGTGCTGCCCGTCGTAGTGCACCTCGGCAGTCTGCAGCGGCGCGAGCTCTTCCTGGACGGGCAGCGTGAAGTCGAACGGGATCGCCGGGACGCGCGGCGCGTTGCGGTACGTCACCACCTCCACGACGCCCGGCACCGCACGCGTCGCGCTCTCGTCGATCGTCGTCATCGTTCCGCGCGCGATCGTCGACTGCACGATCACGGCGAACAGCGGCGTGTCGACGGGCGCGTCGGCGGAGTAGAGCGCCGCGCCGGTCACCTTCGCGCGACCGTCCACGCGGTCGTGCGGAAGCCCGATGAACGTGCGCGTCGCGGGACGTTCGGTAACCGCGGTCATGCCGCACCTCCGCAAACCGTGCGCAGCGCGCGAACGATCGCGCGCTTGGCGAGTTCTACTTTGAATCCATTGTGCGCGCGCGGCGCCGCACCGGTCAGCGCGACGTCGGCGGCGCTGCGGAACGCTGCATCGTCGGGCGCCGCGCCCGCGAGCGCACTCTCGGCGTCGCGTGCGCGCCACGGCACCGTTCCGACCCCGCCCAGCGCGAGCCGCGCCTGCGCGATCCGGCCGCCGCTCAGCTCCGCCGCGCACGCGACGGAGACCAGCGCGAACTCGTACGACGCGCGGTCGCGCACCTTGAGATAGTGCGAGCGCGCGTGCAGCGGCAATATGCTCAGCTCGACCGCCGTGATCAGCTCGCCGGGTGCGACGGTCGTCTCACGATCGGGCCGGTCGCCCGGCAGCACGTAGAAGTCTTCGAATGCGATCGTCCGTTCGCCGCCGTCGCCTTCGACGACGACGCGCGCGGACAACGCCGCGAGCGCCACGGCGAAATCACCGGGATACGTCGCGATGCAGGCGTCGCTCGTGCCCAGGATCGCGTGCCCGCGGTTGAATCCGTCGAGCGCATCGCAGCCGCTGCCGGGCTCGCGCTTGTTGCAGCGCCAGCGCGTCTCGCGGAAGTACGTGCAGCGCGTGCGCTGCAGCAGGTTGCCTCCGACGGTCGCGGCATTGCGAATCTGCCCGGACGCGCCGCTCAGCAGCGCCTCGGACACCGCGGGAAAATTCTCCGCGACGAGCGGATCGTACGCGACGTCGCTGTTGCGCGCGAGCGCACCGATGCGCACCACGTCCCCGCGCCGCTCGACCGTCGTGAGCGGCAGCCGCGAGATGTCGACGACGCGCCGCGGCCGCTCCACGTCGCTCTTCATGAGATCGATCAGCGTCGTGCCGCCGGCGTAGAAGCGCGCGCCGTCGACCTCGCGCACGAGCGTGCGCGCCGCGGCCGGCGATTCCGCGACGACGTACTCGAAGG
>JALZBE010000343.1 GCA_030947665.1 Vulcanimicrobiota bacterium
GGATCGGTCACGAACAGCGCGCGCCCGCCGCCGTCGCGATCGTACGTCGCAGCACCAACGCGTCTCGCGATCTCAGCCAATGCAGCACCGTCACGCACGCGCAGGCCGAGCTCAAACTTGGCGCGTGTTGTCGGCGGCGCATGCTCGAACACCAGCGTGAACTCGCCGAACGTAATGCGTACGGAATCGCCGTGGCGCACGAACTCGACGCCAAGAAGGCCACGGTAGAAGCGTTCGGTCACGTCGATATCGGCGACGCCAAGCGTGAGCTCGGCCGGAACGATCCCGTGCGTCGCGTCCATCTACCGCTTGCCGCTACGGACTCGGATAGTGCGAGTCGTCGCCGTAGGGAACGAACAACGTGTGCTCCGGCTGGAACCGCAACTTGATCGTTCCAACCTTACCGTTGCGATGCTTCGCGATGATGAACTCGGTCACATCGGGTTCAGCCGACGTCTCCTTATTGTAATACACATCACGATACAAGAACGTCACGATATCCGCTTCCTGCTCGATCGCGCCGGAGTTATGCGTCACGATGTCATCGACGCAGAAGTTGTGCAGATCGCCGACCGTGACGTCGTAGACCGCCTCGACGCCCTCGCGCTCGATCGATACGACCGGATCCCAGAGGACGTCGGACGATGCCAGTGCATCGAGGAAGTGGTCATCGAGGCGCTCCGCGACCATTGCGCACGTCGTTCGAGACATTGCCTTTCCTTGGTCACGCCACCCTAGCGCGGCGTGAGAGAGGCCGTGACTGGTTCGAAGCGTCCGGACCCGACTATTGACTTCGAGCGGAATGCGATCGAACTGCGCCGCATCGTTCATCTTCACCGGCTCGATCTTCGCAAGCGCATTTGTGTGCTTGTCACCGAGAAACCCGATGCGCTCCATGAATATCCTTACGGCATCGCGTTGCATGAGCAAAAGCGTCCATAGAGCCGACGTTCGGGTGCGATAGCCGCCGATGTTCCGGCGATCACACGTCAAGATCGCATTGATTCCAAAACGCAGCAACAGATGCTGCACGTCGCGAGCCAGGCCTTCGCTGATCGTCGCAAGCTTCACGGTGACGCGTGAAGATGTCGCTCCGCGCGTCAAACAACCATCGGCATGGAAGAGCCCTCGCAAGAAGCCGGCAACGATGCCGTCGGACTCGGCCGCAACCATTGCGGGTACCCGCTTGTGAGCGCCTGTCTTCTTCCAAACTCCGAGGTCGCGCAGCCATCGCGTCAACGGATTCTTACCCGCGCCGCACATGACGCCGGTCGTCATAATCACTCGCAAAGCCGATGTATCGGCGCGCTCCGGCTTGATCGTCGGAGAAAGACCGAACTCGAAGGCCGCAATTCTCTTCGCAAGGTCTGCTTCCGACGCGGTGCCGACCGTTAGCGCCGCGCTGCCGCCGAGATGACCGTCGCCGATGAGCCACCCTAACAGAACCGCCTGACCAGGCGTCATGTCACACCCAACCATTGCGGGGGCATCGTAGCGGCGCGGTACCGCTACAGAACGACCCGGCGTGAGATCCCGCAACTCGGACCAGCCCGAAGCCGTCAAGAAGCGATGGCCTTCCGTGCACCGGATCACGCGGCCGCTCTTGGTCGTCACGCGGTAGACCGGTTTGTCGCCGACCTTCCAGGCGTCCACAATCGGGCGGCGGACGAGGCGCATGCGGTCGTCGACTGCCCAGACGTCGAAGCGCAGCCCGCGTTTCACGATCTCGCGGATCGGGATGCGCTCGCCGGTGTCGGCGTTTGCGACGAGCGCATCGCCTGCCAGACAGTCACGCAAGTCCGACAGCAGCGGGCGTTTGTCGGCGCGGGTTTCGACCGCGCGGTTCAGCTGCGCCAATGCGATGATCGGCACTTCCAAATCTTTGGCCGTTGCTTTGAGGACGCGGCAGATTTCCGAGAGCTCTTCGTTGCGGTTCACGCCTTGGCGGGACAGTGTCGACGGGCGCACGAGCTGCAGGTAGTCCACGATCACCGCGCTCAGGCCGTGCGCGGACTTCAGGCGGCGCAGGCGTGAGCGGATCTCCGTCACCGTCACCGCGCCGGCGTCGTCGAGATAGATCGGCAGCTCGTGCAGCACGCCCATCGCGTGGCCGATCTTCTCCCAGTCGCGGTCGGCGATCGCGCCGCGGCGTAGTTTCGACGCATCGAGGCGCGCCTCGGACGACAGGAACCGCTCGACGAGCTCCTGTTTCGTCATCTCCAGCGAAAACACCGCGATCGGCTTCTTTTCGTCCTTCGCCGCGGCGACGGCCATGTTGAGCGCGATCGACGTCTTGCCCATCGCGGGGCGCGCGGCAATGATGATCAGGTTTCCGGGCTGCCAGCCCGCAGTGTAGTCGTCGATGTCGCGGTAACCCGACGTGACTCCGGTGCGGTCGCCCTTCTGCTCGTGGCGCCGCTCCAGCGACTGGAACACGCCCAGCAGCAGCGACGGCACCGTCGCGAACGCGTTGTGCTCGCTGCGGTTGCCGACGTCGTAGACGACCTGCTCGGCACGGTCGATCGCGGCCGGAACGTCGTCTTCGGACTCGTAGCCGAGCTGCGTCACCTGCGTGCCCGCGTGGATCAGCCCGCGCAGCGTGGACTTCTCGCGCACGATGCGCGCATAGTACTCGGCCGACGCTGCGGTCGGCACGGTGTCCATCAGCGAGTTGAGGTACGCGAGTCCGCCGATCTTGTCGAGCATGCCACGATTGCGCAGCTCTTCGGCCAGCGCGACCTTGTCGAGCGGTTCGCCGCGCTCGTACAGCGCGAACAGCGCAAGGTAGATCGACTCGTGCAGCGACGCGTAGAAGTCCGCCGGCTGCACGATCTCGGCGACCGTCGACATCATCTCCTTGTCGACCAGGATCGAGCCGAGCAGCGCCATCTCCGCTTCGAGATTGCTCGGCGGAATGCGATCGATCGTAGAGACGAACGGAGCGACGTTCAACGAGGTGCTTTCGTAGTCGTGCGGCGTGCGCGCAGCACGGGCGGCGCAGGGACGCGCACGCCGAGCGCGGCGAGCGCTTCAGCGACTGTTCCGACGGAGATCACGTCGATTCCCTCGGGCGTTGCGTCAATCTCGCGTGCGTTTTCGTTGGGAACGAGAATGGCTCTCATGCCCGCCTGGCGCGCGGCGTACAATTTCTCCACAATTCCACCGACGCCGCGCACGTTGCCCGCGAGCGACACCTCGCCGGTCACCGCGACGTCCTGCGGCAGCGGCGCCTGCGCGAGCGCGCTGTAGAGTGCCAGAAAAAACGCCAGTCCTGCCGACGGTCCGTCGATGTTCCCGCCGCCGACCACGTTGACGTGCAGGTCGTGGTCCGCGGGATCGATGCCGGCGACGGCACGGATCACCGACGCCGCGTTGAACACCGCGTCGCGCGCCATCGACCCGGCGGTGTCGTTGAAGCGCACGGCACCTTTGCGCGGCTCGCGCGCGGCGAACGCCGCCGCCTCGATCTCCACGATTGAGCCGACGTACGCGATGACGCCCAGCCCGTGCGCCTTGCCGACCTCGCGCGCGCGCCGTGCGCGCGCCGGCGTGTGCTGCACGATGCGCCCGGCTTGCACGACTTCGAGCACGTCGCCGTCGCGCACCGTCGCGCTGCGCGTGCTTCCGGCCCGCTCGAGCGCGTGTCCGTAGGCGTCGGCGAGAATCTGCACCGCCTTGCGGCCCTCGATCGTGTACGAGGCGATCAGGTCGGCGACGCGCCGCGCGATTTTCGCGCCCAGCCGCTGCGCGGCTTCGCGCACGATGCGTGCCACCTGCGCCTGGGTGAGCGGCTCGAAGTAGACCGCGGCGCAGCGCGAGCGGATCGCCGCGTCGATCGCGTCGGGATCGCGCGTGGTCGCGCCGATCAGCACGAAATCGGCGGGCGCGCCGTCGCGGAACAGCTTCTTCACGTACGCCGGGACGTTGGGATCGTGCTCGTCGTAGTACGACGACTCGAACGTCACGCGTTTGTCTTCGAGCACTTTGAGAAGCCGCGTCTGCATCGCGGGATCCATCTCGCCGATCTCGTCGATGAAGAGTACGCCGCCGTGCGCGCGGGTCACGAGGCCGAGCTTGGGCTCGGGGACCGCGCTGTCCGCGAGGTCGCGCCGCGCGCCCTGATAGATCGGGTCGTGCACGCTGCCCAGCAG
>JALZBE010000045.1 GCA_030947665.1 Vulcanimicrobiota bacterium
TGTTCGCGGCGACCGATGCGTCGGGACGCGCGCGCTTGTTCGCGCCCGGCGGGCGTGACGGGCCGACGCTCGCGTTCGGGATGCTGGAACGTTCGAACGTCTCGGTGATCGAGGCGATGATGCAAATTCTCGGCGCGCAGCGCGCGTACGAGGCCAACGCAAAAGGAGTGCAGGCGGCCGATGAGATGCTGCGCATCGCCAACAACCTCCACCGCGGCTGACCCCGCTGCGACAAGATCGGCGAGCGACACCGCGCGCGACGTGATGAACGCGGTCTTGTTTCGCGAGATTCTCAAGCCGCTCGTGCAAGGGCTCGGGCCGGTTGCGGAGATCGCGCTCGGGAGCGTCACGGACGACCTGTTCGTACGCCGGTCGCGGCGATGAGCGATCAGCGCGAGGAGCGCATCCGCGCGTTGCTCCCGATCGTGCGGTACATCGCGCGCCGGATCCACCGCATGGTGCCGAGCAGCGAGTTCGACGACCTCGTCGGCGACGGTTGCGTGGGTTTGATCCGCGCCGTCGACCGCTTCGATCCGACGCGCGGCGTGCCGCTCGAGAAGTACGCGCGCCGCCTGATCCTCGGAGCTGTGCTCAACGGCGTACGGCGTGCGGATCCCGTGCCCGAACGCATGCGCCGCACGCTGCGCATAGCGGACAAGGAGCGGTACGCGCTCGCTCAAGAACTCGGCACGCTGCCGACAGCGGGATCGATGGAGCGGGCCACGCCGCCGCTGGCGCCCGCGCGGACCGAAGCGTACCGCCGTAACGCGCTATCGCTCGACACGACGCTCCCGCGCAGCGAACGCCTTCAGCTCGATCATTCGGCCGATCCGCAAGAGATTGCCATCGTGCGCCTCGAGCGTGAATGCATGCGGCGGGCGATCGCGGCGCTGCCGCAGCGCCAGCGGAGCATCGTGATGGCGCACTATTTCGGCGAACAACCGCTGCGCGCGCTGGTCGGCGCGCTCAACGTCTCGCCACAGCGCGTGTCGCAACTGCATTTGATCGCGCTAAGGCGACTTCGCGCGGATCTGGCGGCGAGCGCCGAGATGACGGCGAGCGCATGAAGGATGCTGCGGCGCCCGGTCCGGCGCTCGACGTAACCTCACTCGCGATCGTACCGCTTGCCGTTTCGCCGCCATACGTCGCGGACGTCGACACCGAACTGCACGCGACGCTGCCACGCGATCATCCCGCGTGGCAGCGCGACATTCTGTCAGTGTCGGCTCGCGCTCGCGCCGTTGTCGCGGCGCTCCGGCCCGTGGTGGTACGCGTGCTGACGTTCTGGGATCACATCGCCCGCACCGTCAGCATCGGCTCGCGGCGCGTCGAGGTTGACCCGAGCGGATGCTACCGTCTGCGTTAGCGTGGGAGCTCGCGCCGCAGGCGTCAACGGCGAAAATGGAGCAACAACCGGAGCGCGTCGAGCGAAACCGTCGTGAACGGCGGTTCGTCTCCGGAGTCCGAGAGCTTCGATGCGCGCAACCACGCGGAAACGGCTTCGCTGTGCTTCCCGCATAGTGGTGGCCGTCCGCGGCGTAGTACATGAAATATTGCCGGTCCGCCTTGGCTATGCGCTTTATGATCGCGCACATCTGCCGACGCACTTCCCCTTTGGCCTTTAGGCGGGACGTCACGGTCGGCATCTTCGTCGCTGGATTCAGCAACGACTCGATGCTGCGAAGCCACCGCATGACGCGGGCGTCAGGCGATCGGCATCCGGAACGATCGTCCCGCCGTTGTGCCCGCTCGAACACGCAGCAACGGTGATGACGGCGAATACGGCGAACGGCGAAATAAGTCGCTTCATGCGCTCCTCCATACTCGAAAAGAGAGCCAGGGGGTGCGACCATAGCATACCGCGGCGCACCGTGCCGGCGATTGCGGCTGAAGAATGCATACGACGACGGAAAAAACGCGTTGAGGCAGCGTTCGCACGGTCGCTTCAGCGGCCGGCGAAGTGGAGAGCGCGTTATCGCCGTCGGCGTCGCCGTCGCCGTCGCCGCTGCCGCGCAGTGGCCCGCGAGTTCCGGCGCTTATGGGCAGCCGATCACGTAGTAATTCGTCCCCGTCTTCTTGAGCGTTGTCTGGTAGAAGACGTTGTCGAGGCCCATGTTCTGGTTCGAACCGTTGGCGAGCGCATATCCGAAACTATCGTGCGCGCGGCCTGCGACGACGTGCGAGTAGTTCGAACCGCTGTAGCACACCGGCGGAGGTGTCGGCGTCGGAACCGGCGTCGCTGTGGGACCCGGGGTTGGCGTGCCGTTTGGCGTCGGGCTTGGCGTCGGTGTGGGCCCGCCGCCGGATTGAATGCGGTCTACCATCCTCTTGATCGCCGCCATCTGCGGGCCTGTCTTCAGCGCGTACGTCGTGGTCTCGTAGCCCCACCAGTCCCAGCACCCGTTCGGATTGTTGGGCGTGCTGCTCGACACTTGGTACGGATAGAGGACCAGGATGTTGTTGGTGTCGGCGTACTTGTTGATACCCGCTTCCGTGACGAACTTCGTGCCGATGTTCGCCTGCGTCTGCACGCACCCGTCGAGCGCGACCACGAGGCGGCACTGCTGGCCGTTCGCGCAGTTTGCCGGAACGTAAAGGTAGCCGTTCGTGTCGAGGTCGTTCGCGCCGCCGCCGTACGGCGTTTGGTCGAAGTTGACCAGCGTGCCGCTCAGCGTGCCGATGTTCTTCGCGTTGACCGAGCCGTAGAAGTACGTGAGCCACGTTTTCTCGGAATCGTAGCCGCTGCAGTTGATCATGTACGGGCTGGCGGTCGTGCCGCACGCGACCTCGCCGTCGGGCGACTCCCAGCCGTGTCCCGCCGCGTACGTGTTGTCGTACTTCGTCGCGACGCCGTAGTGCTGGTACTCGCTGTTGAGGTCGTTCATCGTCTTCGGATACACGGTGTAGTCCATCGTGCCCGACCACAGGTACGCTTTCTGCCCGTTGAGGTTGCTCTTGGGATCGATCGTGCCGGCGGAGGACTGGCTGTCGAGATAGCTCTCGGATGCCGCCAGCGAACTCGATGTCGCGTACTGGCACGTGTTTTGCGCCGTGGTGAGACTGTCTTGCGCGCAGTAATACGGTCCGCCCGCATAGACCGCCGCGAAGTGAAAGGTGCCCGAGAACGCGACGTGCAGCTGCACCGCCATGAAGCCGCCCGACGAGATTCCGGCGACCGCGGTCTTCGTCTTGTCGACGTTGTACGCGCCGAGGCTCGCGAGGCTCCGAACGGCGCGCTGATGCTCCTCGGAGAAGGTGCCGGCGGGAACGGCGCTACGGCTGCCGGAGCCCGCGCACCCCGCGGCAACGGCACACACCAAGAGCGTGAGGGCGGCAAGGCGCGAAATCGACGGATAGAACCGCATGAATAGCTTCTCCCCGGTGAAGCGAGCGCTGGGCGAAGAAATTTCCGGGTCGGTCTCCTTATCCTGCGGGCCGGATTGTGCGGACTAGCGTCCTCCCGCGAAATAGCGCTCGGTGAAGGCGCCGTAGGGGGTTCCGGTTACCTCGAAGCCCGCGTCGGCGGCTTTCTGAAGCGCTCCCTTCGCGCCGGTTCCGTCTTTTTCCGAGAGCACGATGGACGCTGCGACCGCAGCGCGCGTCGCGCCCGCTCAATGGATCAGAACGGGACCTTCGGCTGCATCGACCGCTTCGCGAATGCGCGCGATGTCGGCCTTCGTCACGGTGTCGATCGTCCACGGAACGTGAGCGTACGTAACGTCCGTGCCTTCGAGCGCCGCGTCGGTGATGTTGCCTTCCTCGGCGCTGCCTCGGATGTTGACGATGGTCGTGAATCGGCCCGACGTCAATTCTTCCGCGGTGGGTTGGCCGCCGACGGTAATGCCGCCGATGACGGTTTCGTTTTTCATGGATTCTCCTAGGCGATGTGGTGTTTACAGGTTCGCGACGATGCCTTCGACCAAGCGCGCGACATCGCCGGCGCTGCGCGCCGACGCTTCAAGAACCTCTTCGTGCGACGTCGGTGCGCCGGTGCCATGGACGTTGGTGATCAGCGAGAAGCCGACCACGTCGCGGCCGAGCGCACGCGCCGCGATCGTCTCGAGCACCGTGCTCATCCCCACGGCATCGGCGCCGATCCCGCGCAAGTAACGTGCTTCCGCGGGCGTCTCGTATGCCGGTCCCGCGAGGCCCGCGTACACGCCATCGTGCAGCGTCACCGAATATTCCGCCGCCTTGTGGCGCGCGAGCTCGCGCAGGTGCGGCGCGTACGCGTCCATCATGTCCACGAACCGCGCGTTCTGCCCGGGCAGCAGACCCGCGCCGATCAGCGGGCTGGTGCCCGTGAGGTTGAGCTGGTCGACGATCAGCATCAGATCGCCGGCGCGGTAGTCGGGGTTCACGCCGCCGGCGGCGTTGGTCAGCACGAACGTCTTCGCGCCGGCGTGGGCGGCAACGACGACCGGATAGATCACGTCGTCGGTTGCGCGGCCTTCGTAGAGGTGAAACCGTCCGCTGAACGCGACGACGCGCCGGCCGTGCAGCATGCCGACGTGCGCCTCGCCCGCGTGCCCCGCGACGCCGGGCAACGGCATGCCGTCGATCTTCTTGTACGCGACGGTCTGGCCGTCGATGCGATCGCGCAGCACCGCGCCGAAGCCGGAACCGAGCACGATCGCGCAATCGAGATCGCCGCCCGCTTTTTCGCGGAGCAATTCCGCCGCGGCTTCCACGCGCTTGCGCTTCATGCCGGCGCCTCGTCCGCGATGAGCAAATTCGTGCCCGTCATTTCCGGTGGTACCGGTAATTCCATAAGCGGCAGCAGCGTCGGTGCGACGTCTCCCAGTTTGCCGCCCGCCGTCAGCGTGCCCAGCAGTTTGTCGGAGATCAGCACCAGCGGTACCGGATTGGTGGTGTGCGCGGTGAGCGGGTTGCCGTCGGGATCGATCTTCTCTTCCGCGTTGCCGTGGTCCGACGTGATCGCGAGGATGCCGCCCGCCTTGATCGTGGCTTGTTCCAGCCGGCCGAGCGCGACGTCGAGCGTTTCGAGCGCGGAGATCGTCGCATCCCACACGCCGGTGTGCCCGACCATGTCGGCGTTCGCGTAGTTCATCACGATCACGTCGTGCCGCCGGTGCAGGAGGTCCTCGACCGCCGCCGTCGTGATATCGTTCGCCGACATCTCGGGGGCGAGATCGTACGTCGCGACGCTGCGGTTGGACGGGATCAGGATGCGGTCTTCGCCCGGGAACACGTCCTCGCGCCCGCCGTTGAAGAAGTACGTCACGTGCGCGTACTTCTCGGTCTCGGCGAGGCGGAGCTGCGTCAGGCCGGCGGTGGCGACGATCTCGCCGAGCACGTGGTACTGCGGGCGCGGTCCGAACAGAATGGGGTTGGGGAAGTTCTCCTCGTAGCGCGTCATCGTCGCGAACAGCAGATCGGCGTATTTCCGTACGGGGAACTGCGCGAACCCTGGATAGCTGAACGCGAGCGTGAGCTGGCGCGCGCGGTCGGGGCGGAAGTTGAAGAAGACGCACGCGTCGCCTTCGCGGATGGGGCGCGGCTCGCCGATGAGCGACGGCAGGACGAACTCGTCGTTCTCGCCGCGCGCGTACGCTGCCGCGACGGCCTCTTGCGCGTTGGGGTAACGGTGCTCGGCGGTCGCGTTCGCGAGCGCGTCGTACGCCTTGCGCGTGCGGTCCCAGCGCTTATCGCGGTCCATCGCGTAGTAGCGGCCGGTGATCGTCGCGATCGCGCCCGTGCTGTGGTGCTTCGCGAGGTGCTGCTCGAGGCGCGCGACGTACGTCGCCGCTGAACGCGGCGGCGTGTCGCGGCCGTCAAGGAAGGCGTCGATCGCGAGCGGCACCGCTGCCTCCGTGATCACGTCGATCAACGCTTCGACGTGGTCGAGCGAACTGTGCACCTTGCCGTCCGAGACGAGGCCGAGCAGGTGCAGCGTGCCGCCGGTTTTCCGCACGTGGTCGATGCAGGCGCGCAGCGTCACGTTCTGCCCGAACGTTCCGCTCGCGATCTCTTCGTCGATCACGACGATGCCTTGCGGCACGACGCGCCCGCTGCCGATGTTGATGTGGCCGACCTCGCTGTTGCCCATCACGCCCGCCGGCAGCCCCACCGCCTCGCCGCTCGCCTCGAGCAGCGTGTGCGGATACGTCGCGAGCAGCCGCGTCCAATTCGGCAGGTCGGCGGCTAGGATGGCGTTGCCGTGCGGTGACGCGCTGGTCCCCCAGCCGTCGAGGATCGCAAGCACGAACGGCCGGCGCTTCGTCATGCGCGCGCCTCTTCGAGGAGCGCCGCGAACGATGCAGGCTCGAGGCTTGCGCCGCCGATCAGCCCGCCGTCGATGTGCGGCTGCGCCAGAAACGCGGCGACGTTGTCGGGTTTCATGCTGCCGCCGTAGAGGATCCGCGCGTTGTCGAGCCCCGGCATCTTCGCGCGAATCTCGCCCATGATGTGGTTCGCTTCCGCGGGCGAGTCGGCGTTTCCGGTGCCGATCGCCCAGATCGGCTCGTACGCGACCACGCAGCGCGCGACGTCGGCGGCCGGCACGCCGTCGAACGCCGCCTGCACCTGCGCGCACACCTTGGCGCGCGCCTGTCCGGCCGCGTGCTCGTCCGCCGTCTCGCCGACCGCGACGATCGGCGTGATCCCGTGCGCCAGCGCCGCGCGCGCCTTCTCGTTGACGCGGTAGTCCAGTTCGCCGAACAGATGCCGCCGTTCGGAGTGGCCGATGACGACCCACGTCACCCCGCATTCCACCAGCATCGCGGGCGAGATCTCGCCGGTGAACGCGCCCTCGTCGAGCCAGCACACGTTCTGCGCACCCAAACCGATCGCCGAGCTCCCGAGCGCGTCGCGCGCCGCGAACAGCGACGTGAACGGCGGGCAGAGCACCGCGTCGACCTCGTCCAGCGGCAACGCGCGCGCGCGCACGTCGGCGACGAACGCGCGCGTCTGCGCGATCGTCTTGTGCATCTTCCAGTTCCCGACGATCAGCGGCTTGCGCGGTTTCACGGCGCTCCGCGCTCGAGCGCCGAGACGCCGGGTAGCGTTTTGCCTTCGAGGAATTCGAGCGTTGCGCCGCCGCCGGTTGACACGTGCGTCATCGCATCCGCGAAGCCGAGCGCGTGCGCGGCCGCCGCCGCGTCCCCGCCGCCGACGACGCTCGTCGCGCCGTTCTTCGTCGCTTCCGCGATCGCTTCGCCGACCACGCGCGTACCGTTCTGGTAGGGCGCTTTCTCGTACACGCCCATCGGGCCGTTGAATACGATCGTCTTCGCGGCGCGCAGTACCGCGGCATACGCGCGGGCCGTGTCGGGGCCGATGTCGAGGATCATCCCGTCGCCGACCGCGTCGAGCGGCACGGTGCGCGCGGTGTCGTCGGCGTCGAACGCGTCCGCGACGACCGCATCGGTCGGCAGGTGCAGCGCGACGCCCTTGGACAGCGACAGCGCGATGATCTTCTGCGCGGGCAGCAAATCGGGATCGCGCAGCGATCGGCCCACGTTGATGCCCTGCGCCGCGAGAAACGTGTTCGCCATCCCGCCGCCGATCACGAACGCGTCGACCTTCGCCAGCAAATTCTCGAACACGCCGACTTTGTCGGCGACCTTCGCGCCGCCGATCGCGCACACGAACGGGTGCACCGGATGATCGGTCAGCCGCGCGAGCGCCGCGAGCTCGGCCTCCATCAGAAAGCCCGCGTACGCGGGCAGCAACGCCGCAACGCCGGCGGTCGACGCGTGCGAGCGGTGCGCCGTGCCGAACGCGTCGTTCGCGTAGATGTCGCCCGACGCGGCGAGCTCGCGCGCGAACGCGGGGTCGTTCGCCTCTTCTTCGGCGTGGAACCGCACGTTCTCGAACAGCGCGAACCCGCCGTCGGTCAGCGCGCGCGACGCGGCGACGGCGGCGTCGCCGACGCAGTCGTCCACGAAGCGAACGTCCGTGGCGAGCAGCTCCGCGAGCCGGGTCGCGATGGGGCGCAGCGAGTACTTCGGGTTCGGCTTGCCGTCCGGGCGCCCCAGATGCGACAGGATCACCGTCTTCGCGCCGTGCTCGTGCAGCCAGCGCAGCGTCGGCAGCGCGGCGGCGATGCGCGTCTCGTCGGCGATCGCGCCGTCCTTGGTCGGGACGTTGAGGTCTACGCGCAGGAGCACGCGCTTGCCGCGCACCTCCGCGTCCCGGAGCGATCTGAAATGCATGCTTCAGCGGCCTTCGACGTTGGCGCCGTGAACCCACGGCACCGTGACGGGCTCGTACGGCACCTGCGTGGGCGGGCCGGCGGCGAAGCGCATGACCGGCGGCGCCGGCCGCGCGGCCGAGAGCGCGAGCAGCGTGCTGCAGACCGTGCCCAGCTCCGCGCCGGCCGCGACGGTCATCGCGCGATGCGGATCGTCGTCGTCGGCGCGGCGCAGCAGCGCGGTCCATGCCGTCCAGTCGCCCGTCGCGGGCTGCGGCGCCGGCGCATCGCGAAACGACGCGAAGTGCGCCGCATAGCGCGGCGACGACGTCACGTCGCAGCCTTCGGGCGTGATCATGTGATGGCCCGGCGCGAGCGGGTCGACGCGCATGCGGTGCTCGTCGCTGGTCACCGCGAACGCCGTGCGGCGGTCGGCGAGCAGCAGCGTGAACCCGCGGTAGCGGTCGGGCGCGAGCGCGCCTGCGAACCGCGCGGCGGAGGCAGCGTTGCGTTCGCGCAGCGCGCGCAGCACGATTCCGCCGCGGCTTTCTTTTCCTTGGAGCGGGCCGAGCCGGTGCAAGCCGTTGACGATCGTCGCGACGACGCCCTCGTCGTTGACGCCGAACCAGCTCCCGCCGCCGAGCACGTCGCGCCCCGCGACGATCTGCGGCGCATCCGGCCACCAGCGCCCGGGCGCGTCGAACGCGCGGTCGAGCCGTTCATCGCGGTTTGCAGCGACGATCAGCGGCCACGGGTGTTCCGGGCGCAGCAGCACGAGGACGGTGCACATGCGCTAGCGCGCGAAGTGTTCCGCGATGTAGTCCACCCAGCGCCGGTTCACGTCGGCGGAGCGCACGGGATCGCTCGGAAAGTGGCCGTCTACCGGATACACCACCATGTCGACCGGCTTGCCGAGGTCGCGCAGCGCGTGGTAGAACTCGTACGCCGACACGGGCGACACGCGCTGGTCGCCGCGGTCCGTCATCAGCAGTACCGGCGTCGTCACGTCCTTCACGTACGTGATCGGGCTCTGCGCGACGTAATCGGCGCGGTTGTCGCCAAGCCACGGCGAGCCGCGGAAAAGCTCACGGTCGGCGTTTATGTCGTCGGCGGTCGCGTAGTCGGCGAGGTTGTCGGTGACGGGCGCGCCGGCGACCGCGACGCGCCAGTCGTGATAGTGCGTGATCAGCCACGTCGTCATCACGCCGCCGTACGACCAGCCGCTGACCGCGACGCGACTCGTGTCGACGATCCCGCGCGCCTTCACCGCGTCGAGCGCCGCGCGAATGTCTTTGCCGGGCCCCTCCACGGTGTCGACGTAGATCGCGTGCTGGTAGCGCTCGCCGCGGTTGGTCGAACCGCGATAGTTCGGCTGGAGCACGAGCCACCCGCGCGCGGCCATCAGCTGCGCGCGGGTGCTGAACGTCTCGATCGACGCCGAGGTCGGCCCGCCGTGGATCAGCACCACGAGCGGATACGTGCGTCCCGGCGCGAAGCCCGGCGGCGTGATCAGGACCGCATCGCCGTCGACGCCCACCGTCGTCGGATAGGTGATGCGCTCGCTCGCGCCGAGCGCGAGCGACGCGACGGGGTCGTTGTCGTGCGTCAGCCGCCGCGGCGTGCTGCCGGGTGCGGCGAAGTAGAGCTCGTCCGGATGCTGCGTCGTCGAGCCGACGAACGCGAGCGCGCCGTCTTTGCCGAGCGCGCCGTCGAGCCCCGACGTGATGCTGATGCCGCCGAGATCGACGCGCTGCGGCGTGCCGCCGAGCGGCGCGCGGTACAACACGTACGCGGTGCCGTCGGCGACCGTGAAGTCGAGCACGCGCCCGCCGGGCTCCCAGCCGATGTCGCGCACGGCGCGGTCGATGGACGGCGAGACGGCGGTACCGGGTCCGCCGCGCGGGCCGGTGACGTAGGCGTGCATCGCATGAACTTGATTGTCGCCTTCGCTGTGCTGGTACGCGACGTGCGCGCCGTCCGGCGAAAACAGCGGATCGTGCTCGTGCGACGCCGACGCGCCGAGCGGCGATTCGCGGCCGGTCGCGACATCGATCAGGCGCGACGTCGCCTCGTCGGCGTCGTTGAGCACCGCGGTCGGCGCGTGCAGGTACGCCAGCGTCGCGCCGTCGGGTGAGAACGACAGGGTCGACTCACCTTCGCCGTACGTCACGCTGCCCGCGCCCGGCGTCAGCAGCCGCGCCGACCCGCCGGGCAACGGCTGCAGCCACACGCGCGCCGGACGCGCGGCGC